>NZ_JBHYUG010000083.1:0-36912 GCF_042749375.1 Streptomyces sp. NPDC059477
GAGGTGACGGCCTCGTTGAGGGTCGGGCGGCCGGCGGAGGGGGCGCGGTCGAGGGCGTCGGTGGACGCCGCGAGACAGGCCAGGACGTCGTTGCCGTCGACCGCTGCGCCGGGGAAGCCGAAGCCGGAGGCGCGCTGGGCGACCGGGACGCGGCTCTGCACGCTGTAGGGGGCGGAGATGGCCCACTGGTTGTTCTGGCAGAAGAACACCACGGGCAGGTTCTGCGCGGCGGCCCACAGGAACGCCTCATTGGTCTCGCCCTCGCTGAGCGCCCCGTCGCCGAGGAAGACCAGGACGGCGCTGTCACGGGTGGCGTCCCCGGTGCCGATCGCGTCGTCCCGGACCAGGCCCATGGCGTAGCCGACCGCGTGCAGGGTCTGGGCGCCGATGACCAGCGTGTAGAGGTGGAAGCGCCGTTCGTAGGGGTGCCAGCCGCCGAGGGTCGAGCCCCGGAAGAGGCCGAGCAGGGACACCGGGTCCAGGCCCCGGCACCAGGCCACGCCGTGTTCCCGGTAGGTCGGGAACACCATGTCGTGCTCCCGGAGGGCGTACGCGGCCCCGATCTGGGCGGCCTCCTGACCGCGCAGGGACGGCCACATGGCCAGCTCCCCCTGCCGCTGGAGCGCGATGGCCTCCGCGTCCAGACGGCGGGCGAGGGCCATGTCCCGGTAGAGGCCGGGCAGATCGGCCCCGCCGGGCAGGGCGAGCCGGTCATCGGGCGCGAGCACCCCCTCGGGCGACAGGAACCGGATCGGCCCCTGGGACTGTCCGGCGACTGCGCCGGGCTTGGCTGACTTACGTGGCATCGCGGCTCTCGTTTCGGCTACGGGGGTCGTGGCGGCGCTGATGTGGGGTCGTGGCGGCGCGGGTACGGGGATCGGGGCGGCGTCGGTCGATCGGCTACGTCGGGCAGGACGGGGCGGGTGACCGACCGACGCCGGATCAGGGGACCGCGGGGCGTGGGGGTCGCGCCGGGGAGTACGGGATCGGCCAGGGCGATCGGCACACCGGGGTGGTACAGGTCAGGTAGGTCGATCGCCCCGCCTGCCGCCCGGCCCAGACGCGTCGAAGCCCGGCACCCGACTCCGGCACCATCGCCCCCAGGGGCGCGGGGAACTGCGCGACCAGCCCCCACTGACCCGCACCCGCCCTGTCACACCAGGCCGGCTGCCCCGCGCGGCGAACTGACGCCCGGTGGCGGCCATCGCGGTGTCGTCCGAGACCAGCTCCAGCAGGTCGTACGCCTCACGGGACGGCAGTTCGCGTTCTGGTTTCACGGCGGCGCCCTCTCCTGATGCGCGGCCGGACCCCACCCGCGCACTCGTCCTTGTGGACGACAACACTCGGCAGAGCTGTGGCATCGTGCAATTAACCTGCACAGAAATTGACGCAGGCGCAAAAAGCACGAAGTCCGATCCAGGTCGCGCGCAAAAAAGCTGCGCCCGACGCTCCCGTGAGGTGGGTCCATGCCCGGTACCGAGCATGTCGACAGTGTCGACAGCATGATCATCGAGCTGCTGGTGCAGGACGGCCGGCGGACGGTCACGGAGATCGCCGAGCAGGTGAGTCTGTCCCCCTCCGCCGTGAAGCGCCGTATCGACCGGCTCGAACGGGTCGGGGTCATCGCGGGCTACACGGTCATCCTCGATCACAACAAACTCGGCTCCACCTTCGAGGCGTTCGTGGAACTCCGGTTCGCGGGGGACGTCAAGGTCGAGCTGATCACCAACGCCGCCACCAGTGTCCCGGAGGTGCTGGAGGTGTTCACGGTGGCCGGGGATCCCGACGCGCTGGTCCGGGTCCGGGTCTCCGGCGTCCAGCACCTGCGCGATGTCATCGACCGGCTACGCCGCGCGGGGCCGGTGATCGGCACCAAGACGCTGATGGTGCTGGGGATGTGGCGCCGGGACGGGTGAGGTTCGGCCGGGGGCCCCTCCGTAGCCCCGGCCCGGCGTCCCCGTCGTACAGAATTTGCCCAGTAGGCATATCAACTTGCCTCCTGGGTTGACTTCCCTGTGGTGTCCGGCGCACGCTGAGAGTGCCCCATCCGTATCGAACAGGGAGGCATGCGCTCATGTCCGTGTCGACTGACCGCGCCGGCGCCGACGCCACCGACCGCACCCGGAACACCGCGCGCACCGAGGACCGGGACAGCATCGGCGAGCTGGACATACCGCAGCTGGCGGACGCGCTGGACTCGGTGGAGGCCGAGCGGCAGCACCGCAAGGAGCAGCTCGCGATCGCCTTCCGGATCTTCGCGCGCTATGGCTTCGACGAAGGCATCGCCGGGCACATCACGGCCCGCGATCCCGAGCACCACGACCGGTTCTGGGTCAATCCGTACGCCGTGCACTTCTCCCGGATCAAGGCGAGCGATCTGCTGCTCATCGACGAGGAAGGCCGGGTGATCGAGGGCGACCGCCGTACCAACAAGGCCGCCTTCTGGATCCACTCCTCGATCCACCAGGCGCGACCCGACGTGGTGGCCGTCTGTCACGCCCACACGATCCACGGCCGGGCCTTCGCCTCGCTGAACAAGCCGCTCGACCCGATCGTCCAGGAGTCGTGCGCCTTCGCGGGCGACCATGTGCTCTTCGACGAGTACAAGGGCCTGGTGCTGGAGAAGGCCGAGGGCGAGCGGATCGCCGAGCGCCTCGGCGACGCGCGGGCGGCGATCCTGCGCCACCACGGGCTGCTCACCGTCGGGCGGTCGGTCGAGGAGGCGGCCTGGTGGTTCATCACCATGGAGCGGGCCTGCCAGATGCAGTTGCTGGCCGACGCGGCGGGCACGCCCCGGATCATGAGCGACGAGGAAGTCCGGCTGGCCCACCGGCAGTTCAGCAACGCCAACATGGCCCGGCACAACTTCAATCTGCTCGCCGAGCTGGTGGTGGAGGACGAGCCCGACGTCCTGAAGTGACCGACGTACCTGATTCCGCACCAGATGGAGACCGAAGCCATGTCCATTCGAAAAGTGAACCCCGAGTCGATCGCGCCCCCGGTCCAGGGCCTCTACACCCATGTGGCGATGGGGCGGGGCCAGTTCGTCGCGATCGCCGGGCAGGTCGCCCTCGACGCGGACGGGACACTGGTCGGCCCCGGTGACCACGAGGCACAGGCCGAGCAGGCGTTCCGTAATTTCAGGGCCGCGCTGGAGGCGGCCGGTGCGACCCCGGACGACCTGATCAAGAACACCATCCATGTGGTCGGCCACCGGCCGGAGCTGGTGGGTCCGATCTTCGCGGCCGGACAGCGGGCCTTCGACGGCGTCTGGCCGGTGTCGGCGAGCACCTTCCTCGGGGTGCAGACGCTGGGCCTGCCGGAATGGCTGATCGAGGTCGACGGCTTCGCCGTGGTGCCGGACTGAGACCGGCTCGGCGTCCTCGACCAGGACCCACCGTCTTCGGCGGACACCCACCGCCCTCGGCAAAGACCCACCGCCCTTGGCAAAGCCACACCGTCTCCACCGTCTCCGGCATAGACCCACCGTCTTCGACAAGTTCGGCAAAGGAGTCCCAGATGCCGCTTCTCCCCGGCGTGCAACGCCTCATCGACATGGCCTCGGACGGGCCCTCGCTGGCCGACCTCCCGGTCGAGGAGGCCCGCGCCCGCATGGACGCCCTCGCGGTCGGTTTCGGTCCGGGCGACCCCGTGGGCTCGACGGCCGACATCGGCATCCCGACCCGGTCGGGCCCCCTCGGCGCCCGCGTCCACCGCCCCGTCGGCGCCCCGGAACTGCCGCCCCTGCTGTACTTCCACGGCGGTGGCTGGTCGGTCGGCGGGCTCGCCACCGCCGACGCCCTGTGCCGCAAACTGACCGCGCGCACCCGGGGCATCGTGGTGAACGTGGACTACCGGCTGGCGCCCGAACACCCCCACCCCGCCGCCGTCGAGGACGCCCTCGCCGCGGCGGCCTGGCTGGACGGCGACACCGATCTGAACCCCGGCCGGCCGGGCATCCTGGTCGCCGGTGACAGCGCGGGCGGCAACCTCGCCGCGGTCGTCGCGCAGGCGTCACGCTCCACCGACGCCTTCACGGTCCGCGCCCAACTGCTGCTGTGCGCCGCGGTGGATCTCACCCACCGCCGGGGTTCGTACGTCGACTTCAAGGAGGGCTACTTCGTCTCCACCGACGAGTTCGAGCACTGGATCAGTCTGTACGCCCCGGGCCTGGACCTGACGGACCCCCGGCTGTCGCCCGGCGCCGCCCCCGAACTGGCGGGTACCCCGCCGGCGTTGGTGGTCACGGCCGAGTTCGACCCGCTCCGGGACGCCGGCGAGGACTACGCCCGCGCCCTGCGCGCGGCGGGGGTCGACGCCCCGCTGTTCCGGGTCGAGGGGCAGGTCCATGACTTCCCGGTGCTCGGCGACCTGATCCCGGAGGGGGACGCGGCCGTCGACGCCCTGGCCGAACGGTGGCGGACGCTGGTCGCCACCACCGCGTGAGATTTGCCAATTCAGCAACATGTTTTGCCTATGCGGCGTGTATGTTACGGGCATGGCGCACGAGAACGAGGTAGACACCTGGGTCGGTCACCGGCTGAGGGACCTGCGCAGTGAGCGCGGGATCACGCTGATGACGCTGTCCGAGCAGACGGGGATCTCCGTCACCCATCTCTCCCGCCTGGAGAAGGGCCACCGGCAGCCGTCGATCGGCAGCCTGCTCCAGATCGCCCGGGTCTACGGGCTCTCGGTGAGCGAGCTGATCCAGGAGCAGGAGCTGGAGGACTACCACCTCGTCCGCGCCGCCGACGCGCAGCAGCACCCCGGGCAGGACGGGCACTACACGGTGCTCAGCGGGCCGGGGTCCACCATCGCGGTCATCCGGGTCGAGGTGGAGCCCGGCAAGTCCATCAAGGACGCCCGGCACGCGGGCGAGGAGTGGCTGCATGTGCTGGCGGGCGAGGTGGTGTTCCGGCTCTCCGGCACGGACATCGTGCTGGGTGCCGGGGACTCCGTCCACTTCGACTCGTCGAAGGTGCACCGGCTGACCAACAAGAGCGAGCGGCCCGCGACGGTCCTGGTCGCCTCGACGGCGGCCACGATGCCGATGCACCACCCGGTCCCGTCACCGAAGCCCCGGCGCTGACCGGGGCCGTTCCGGTCAGCCGAGGGCGAGCAGTTCGCGGGCCAGCGACTGCGGGCGCACCAGCACCTCGGCGTGGGCGGCCTCGGGCAGGGTCACCAGCCGGAAGCCGCGTTCGACGGCGGTGGCGGCGGTGTCGTTGAAGAACTCCTGCGCCGCACAGTGGATGTAGGTGACGGGTTTGCCCGCCAGGGCCTCCTCGCTGCCGGACAGCAGCGGTTCGGCGTGGGTGAGGCGCGGCATGGGGGCCAGATGGCGCTCCAGCCAGGTCGCGCCGTCCTCGTCGGCGCCCAGTGCGCGCGGGTCGAGCGGGGCGACCTCCCAGTCCGCGCCGTCCACGGGCGGCACGAAGGCGTCCGCGAGCCAGGGCAGCATGCTGAAGGCGGACTCGCCGCTGGTGGGCGCGAAGGCGTCGACGTAGACGACCTGCCCGACCCGCTCCGGGGCCAGGGCCGCGACGCCGGTGATCACCATGCCGCCGTAGCTGTGGCCCACCAGGATCACGCCGGTGAGGTCCTCGGCGGCCAGCAGCTCGGCGATCTCCCGGGCGTTGGCGTTGACCCCGGTCTCCGCGCCGGACGGATCGCGCTTGTCGGCGAAGCCGGTGAGGGTCGGGGTCACCACACGGTGGCCCGCCTCCTGGAGAAGGGGCCGCAGACGGTCCCAGACCCAGCCTCCGCCCCAGGAACCATGAATCAGCACGAACGTCGCCATCTTGCTCTTCCTCCTGCGGGTCGCGGGTCCCGCGGACCGGATGCACCGAGCACCACGAGCCCTGCGGACCTGATGAACACAGCATCAAGGGAGCACGTCATCAGGTCAACCCATGAGGCGATTTCATTTGCCCAACAGGCAAATACCGGTGATACGCCGACTGCTCGAACCGATCCCGTCCGGCCAGGGATCCTTCGGCGCGCGCCGAAGAATTCCCGCCCTACCGTCGGGTCCCATGAACACCTTGACGCCGGGCGGCGTGCCCGCCGACACCTCCACGGACCACCTGACCATCACGCCGAGCATCCTGTACTTCGGAACACCGGTCGTGCTGCTCTCCACGGAGAACGAGGACGGCTCCGCCAATCTCGCGCCGATGTCCTCGGCCTGGGCCCTGGGCCAGGTGGTCGTCCTGGGCCTGGGGATCGAGGGGCAGACCGCGCGCAATCTGCGCGGCCGGCCCGAGCTGGTGATCAACCTGCCCGCGCCGGATCAGTGGACCGCGGTGGAACGGCTCGCGCCGCTCACCGGGTGCTCTCCCGTGCCCGTGCGCAAGCGGGACGGCTTCCGGTTCGAGCGGGACAAGTTCGCGGCTGCGGGCCTGAGTCCCGAGCCCTCCGCGCTGGTCCGGCCGCCCCGGGTCGCCGCCTGCCCCCTGCAACTGGAGGCCCGTGCCGCCCGGGTCCAGCCCGATGTCTCCGGCGAGTTCCTCATCGTCGAGGCCCAGGTGCTCAGGGTCCACGCCGACCCGCGCATCGTCGTCCCCGGCTCCCAGCACATCGACCCGGCCCGGTGGAGCCCGCTGATCTACAACTTCCGCCACTACTACGGCCTCGGCTCCGAACTGGGCCACAGTTTCCGTTCCCGGACACCCCGCTGACGCCACCCGCACCCCACAGCGGGACCGACTTCCCCGCCCCACAGGTGAAGGGCCCCCGGCATGCAGCCGAAGGCCCTCACCTCACCTCACCTCACCGGTGTCTCCGGTCCGTCATCAGCTCAGCGGCTGAATCCGCAGGTCGCGGTAGCGGACCTTGTTGCCGTGGTCCTGGAGGCGGATCGCGCCGGTCGAGGCGCCCTCCGGGATGCTCCCGCCGGTCGGGCCGGTGATGGCCACGTTGTCGTGGACCTTGACGCCGTTCCAGACCAGGGTCACCCGGGCGTCCTCCGTCTTGTTGCCCGCGCTGTCGAAACGGGCGGCGCGGAACGTGAGGTCGTAGGACTGCCAGGTCTCCGGGGCCTTCGCGGCGTTGTGGTCGGCCGCCTTCTGGTTGTAGATGGCGGCGGCGTCGTTCGCGGCGAGCTTCGGTACACCGAAGGAGTCCAGGACCTGGATCTCGTAGCGCTCCTGGAGGTAGACGCCGCTGTTGCCGCGGTCCTGGCCAGTCACATGGTCCGGGAGCTTGGGGACCTTGAACTCGACGTGGAGCTTGTAGTCGCCGAAGGACTGCTTGGTGCGGATGTCGCCGCAGCAGACCTCGATGGCGTCCTGCTCGGCCCGCGGCCAGGCCACCGCGCGGCCGTCGGTGTGCTGCCACTGGGACAGGGTGCCGCCGTCGAACAGGTCGATCCACTCGCCGGGCCGGCTGAGCTGGAGCATGTCGAGGTTGACATGGCCGTCGTCACCCTCGTCGTAGCGGTAGCTGATGGTGTTCGTGCCCCCGCGCAGGCTCAGCCGCTCGGTCTTGGTGGCCCAGGTGGTCCAGCCGCCGGTCGATGGCAGGGCGGTCTGGCGGACCTTCTCGCCATTGACGTAGACGCTGATCTTCTTGGTGCCGTTGAAGGGGTGCGGGCCGTTGGCGTAGCGCAGTCCGACGTCGTACGTGCCCTTCTTGGGGGTGTCGACGTGGAAGGTGACACCGGCGCCCTGGGTGCCGAAGCGTTCGACGAAGCCCCCGCCGGAATGACCCTGGTGCTCCTTGGTGACACCGGCCCCGCCGGACAGCTTGGCCTCCTCCGCCTCGTAGGAGGTGGGGGTGGAGCGGTCGCCGGGGATCGCGTTGAGGGTGTACCAGGCCTCCGTGCTCCACAGGGCCTCGCCGCTGGCGGCGGCGAAGGGGCGCGGGGAGCGGACATGGACCACGCGGTCGGCGGTCAGGCCCGGGATGTCCAGGGTGACCTGGGTGCGGTCCCTGGAAACGACGGCCCTGGACACGCTCAGCGCCTCCTCGTCGATCTTGGGGCCGCCGTACTCGGGCGTGGGCGAGTAGCGCCACTGCCGGACCTCGTAGCTCTGGGCGAGGTTCTGGGCGATCCGGTCGATGGTGGCCTGGGACAGCGGCTTGGTGTACTTCAGGACGAAGCCGTCGTCGGTGGCCCGCATGGAGTGGATGTCGAAGGCGCTGGTGCCGTTCGGGGTGAGCTTCTGGAGGCCGAAGCGGAGCTTGCCCTCCTGGCCCCAGTTGCCCTCGGCGCCCAGGCCGCCCGCGTAGAGCGCGCCGTCGGGGCCGACGCTGATCCGGTTGACCCCGGCCTCCAGGCCCTGGGTGTGCCGGAAGACCGCGCCCTGGTACTCGCCGTCGACCTTCTCCAGACTGGCGCGCTGGAGTCCGCCGTAGGTGACATCACCGAGGAGCAACTGCCCGGCGAAGGGGCCCTTCTTCAGGGTGAGGGGCGTGCTGGGCGAGTTGGCGATCTCGTTCTGCGGCAGCCACAGCACCGGCTTGGTCGCCGGACGGTCGTCGAAGCGGCCGTCGACCGTGTTCTCGCCGTCCTTGAAGCGGGTGTAGTGATTGAAGAAACGATCCTTCTTCACATGGACCAGCTTCGACGCGGGCAGCCAGCCACCTTGGTTGTCGGTGACGAAGAGTTCCTTGCCGGGGCCCCAGCCGATGCCGTTGGGGGTGCGCAGACCGCCCGCGAGGTAGGTGACCTTGCCGGTGCGCTTGTCGACCTTGAGGGTGGTGCCCCGGTCCTTCGCGGGCTGCGGGTCGGTGGTGGCGCCGCCGTAGTTGATGGCCACGGAGAGGTTGAGGTAGAAGCTGCCCTTGTCGTAGAGCAGGCCGAAGGCGAACTCGTGGAAGTTGCCGCCGTAGGGCCAGGACGCGATCTTGCGGTAGGTGTCGGTCACCTCGTCGCGGTCGGTGTCGTTCAACTCGGTGAGCTGGTGCTTCTCCGACACATACAGCTTGCCGTCGACGTACTTGATGCCCATGGGCTCACGCAGCCCGGAGGCGATCTTCTTCGCGGTGACCTTCTCGGGGCCGGTGGCGCCGGTGACGTTGTCGAGGAGGTAGACCTCGCCGTTGGTGGTCTGGCTCTCGCCCCAGGTGGCCACGGCGAGGCGCCCGTCGGGCAGCCAGTCCATCGCGGAGACCTTGGGCTCGAAACCGGCCGGGCGCAGATCGGTCAGGGTGTAGTTCGGGTGGACGCCCGCCAGCGGAAGGCCGTCGCCGGGGCTGTCCTGGCCGCTGACGCACTCCTTGCGGCCGGGGGCGGTGACCCGGACCACGCCCGCGTCGGTGCTCAGCGCGGTGCCGGGCACCACGGTGAAGTCGGTGGCGCCGGGCGGCTTCCACTGGAGGGTTATCTGCTGGCCGCCGCCCGCCTCGAAGTGCTCGATGCGCAGGGGGTGCAGCCCGGCGGTCAGCTGGGCGCTGCCGTCCTTGGGGTCGGCGCCGTGCAGCCCGTCGTGGTCGATGACCAGTTTGTCGTCCAGGAGCAGCCGGGAGCCGTCGTCGCTGATCAGCCGGAAGTCGTAGGTGCCGTCCCGGGGCACGTCGAGATAGCCGATGACATGGGTCATGAAGTTGCTCGCCATGCCGAAGTCGGCGTCGGACGACCAGTCGATGACCGGCATCAGCTTGTCGACGTTGGGGGTCTGGCCCTCCTTCAGCTCGCAGAGCTTCTTGAGCGGCGCCTGTACGTCGAAGACGCGCAGGGTGACCCCGGGTTCCTGGGGCGGGATGTCGGCGGCGGCAGCGGCGCGGTCGGGTGTGTCGGCGACGGCGGGCGCAAAGCTGCCCGCGACGAGCAGGGCGAGCACCACGCTCGCGGTGCGTCTGGAGAACTGGCGGTACCGCCCGGGTCTCGGCCCGGGTCCTGGCCCTGGTCTCACATTTCCTCCTGGCGCTCGGGGTGCGGAAGGGGGGCAACTCGCCGAGACACTAGGGACTTTCCACCGCACGGTCCATACTTCGTCCACAGAGAGTCAAAAGTTTTTTCACAGAAAGCGGAAGAAGCGAGGATTCCGGTTCAACCGGGCCACGGCCGCCAACTCCCGCCCCAGCAGTTGGCCTTACGTCGTACGGGGATACGATTTGGTCGGCGTCGTAGGCAGCGGGGCCCGGGTGGGATCCGGGAACCGCACGGCGTCCGGCGAGCATCGGTACAGGCGCGGACCGGCGCACCAGCGGCGCGGACGCACGGGGGCACACGGGGTGCACCGGACACGATGCAAAAGGCGGGGACCGTGGCGTATGGAAGAGCCCGGCCGGGGTGGGGAGCCCTGGCCGTGTGCGGCATGCTGCTGGCCGGTTGTACGGACGACGGCGGCGGCGACGGGGCCGGAACTGGGACCAAGGGCGGGAATCCGTCGGGCGGTGGGGTGACTGTCGCCTCGCCGGAGGCCCCTTCCTCGCCGTCGGCGGAGCCACAGCGGAGGGAGACGGACCCGGAACTCCAGCCCGGCACGGAGGCCGAGGCGAAGGCGCTGATCGGGAAAGTGATCGCGGGGCCGGACCTGTTTCCCCCCGAGGCCCGGCAGGCCACGCCGTACGAGAGCGATCCGAGCCGCTGGGCGGTGCTGGGGCGGGACTGCGTCTGGCAGCGCGAGCCGCTGCCGGACGACGTACTGGCCACGCTGACCCGGCACTTCGAGGTGCCCGCGGACGACGGCAAGGGTCTGGTGCGGATCTCGGCGACCGTGACCGTGCACCGGACGTCCGAGGACGCCGGGTGGGAGCAGGCGGGGATGCTGGAGGAGTCGGTGGACTGCGGCGAGCAGGTCCTCCAGGACGGTGAGCGGCTCACCGGGCTGATCACGCTCGCCTCCAAGTGGGGCGAGGGCAACAACCGGTTCAGCGAGGACTCGCTGATCGAGACCGGGCAGTGCGTGAGCGAGGCGCACGGCGGGCCGTACCCCTACTGGTGGTCGCAGGCCACCTTCGGGCCGGTGACGGCGGCGACATCGGTGTGCGGCGGACGCGGCTACGACGACCGGTCGTTGCAGCCGATCGTCGAGAGGGCGCTGCCGTGGATGCTGCTGCGGGCGCAGGAGCAGGTCGGGCGTCCCGTGGAGGGCAAGGCGGGATCGGCGTCGCCCGGTGGCACGCCGTCGGGGGCGGACTCGGGGGCGGCCACCGGAGAGGACTCCGGGGCGGAGTCCGGCGCGGACTCGGGTGCGAAATCCGGTACGGACGCCGCAGCCGCCGCCGGTTCCGGTACGGACTCCGCTGTCGGCGTCGGCTTCGGTGCCGACTCCGGCGCTGGGTCCGGCGCCGACTCCGGTGTGAAGGAGGGTTCGTGATGGAGCGGCTGCTTCCCTCCGATCCGTCCCGGCTCGGCACCTACCGGCTGCTCGGCCGGCTGGGCGCGGGCGGCATGGGTGTGGTGTATCTGGCGCGGGCCGGGAACGGCGGTCTGGCCGCGGTGAAGGTGATCCAGCCCGAGTTCGCCGAGGAGCACGAGTTCCGGGCCCGCTTCCGGCGTGAGGTCGCCTCGGCGTGGCAGGTGCGCAGCCCGTGGGTGGTGCCGGTGCTGGGCGCGGACACGGAGGCCGCGTCGCCATGGCTGGCGACGGGGTTCGTGCCGGGCCCGTCGCTGGCGGAGGCGGTGCAGGCGTGCGGTCCGCTGCCGGTGCGGGCGGTGCGGGTGCTGGGCAAGGTGCTGGCGCGGGCGCTGGCCGCGGTGCACACCGCGCACCTGGTGCACCGGGACGTCAAGCCCGGCAATGTGCTGCTCGCCCTGGACGGGCCCCGGCTCATCGACTTCGGTATCGCCCGTTCCACGGCCGCCGAGGCGACCGAACTCACCTCGGCCGGGGTCATGGTGGGCACGCCCGGCTTCCTCTCCCCCGAGCAGGCGCGGGCGCGGGACGTGGGCGCGCCCAGCGATGTCTTCTCGCTGGCCTGTGTCCTGGTCCACTCCGCCACCGGCCGCCTGCCGTTCGGTACGGGCGCGGTGGACGCGCTGCTGTACCGCACGGTCCATGACGCGCCCGACCTCACCGGCGTCACCGATGACGGGCTGCGGGACCTGCTCGGGCACTGTCTGGCCAAGGATCCCGCCGGTCGGCCCACCGCGGCGGACGTGGACCGGGCGCTGGTCGAGGACGCCCCGGAGGGGGCCGTCGACTGGCTGCCCGACCCGGTGGTGACCCTGATCGCCGAGCGGTCGCACGCGCTGCTGGCGCTGCCCGGCATCGAAGCCACCCTGGTCCCCGACACCCTCGCGCCCGAGCGGGCCCGGCCCGGACGGCGCCGGTTCCTGACACTGGCCGCGGGCGGCGCGGCCGTACTGGCGGCGGGCGGCGGGACCGCCCTGTGGGCGGCGCTGCGGGACGAGGGCGACGGCACGTCCGGGCAGCCCGACGCGGCGCAGCGGGTCATCGGCGTGCACGCGGACCTCAGCGGCCCGCAGCAGGCGGTCGGTGTCGCGCAGGAGCGGGCCGCGCGGCTGGCCGTGGACGAGTTCAACGCCCAGCGGGACAAGCCGTTCACGCTGGTCCTCGACGTGGTGGACGACAAGGGCGAGGCGGCGCGGGCCACGGCGGCGGCCCGGCGGCTGACGGGCAGGCAGGAGGTGCTCGCCGTGCTGGGCCCGACCGGCTACGCGTCGGCGGAGCATTCCATGGCGGTGTACGAGAGTGCGCGGCTGCCGGTGATGACGGTGTCCGAGCTGTCGCTGTCCGCGTCGCAGGCCGCGCTGGTCGCCTCGCCCAAGTGGTACTTCCGGGCGGCGGCGCTGGCGCCGTACACCGCGTACGGCACGGTGCTGGCCATGGCGGCGCGGGGGTCGAAGAAGCCGGGGCTGCTGATCGACCGCGCGAGCGGGATCAGCGGCTATGAGCTGACCACGCTCGCCAAGGGCGCGGCCGGCGGTCTCTCGCTGGACCTGTACACACGGGTCGTGCCGGACTTCGCGGACCCGGCGTCGGTGGTGCCCGACCTGATCGAGAACGGTATCGACGGGCTGTTCTACACCGGCACCCCCGAGCGCGCCGCGTCGGTGGCCCGCGCCCTGGCCGAACGGGACTTCGACGGGCCCCGGTTCGTCGACACGGGCTCGGCGACGGACACCTTCACCAAGGCGGCGGGTCCGGCCGCCGAGGGCTGGCAGGCGGTCAGCCCGCACATCGATCCGGCGGCTCCCGAGGTGGCCCCTTTCGCCGCCGCCTACCGCGAGCGTCACGGCACCGCGCCACCGGCCTCGGCGGCGGAGGCGTACGACGCCATCCGCCTGCTCGCCAACCGGATCGCCTCGCTGGACGGCGGCGGTGGCCGGGAGGAGCTGGCGGACGCGCTCGCGGCATCGCGGTACCAGGGGCTGGCGGGGCTGTACGCGTTCGACGACGCGCACCGGCGTGAGGTCGCACAGGTCCATCTCCGCGTGGTGAACGACGGCGGATTCGGCTACGTCGACGTGATCGAACTGCCGACGTGACCGCATTGCCGACGTGACCGCGCGCTGCCTCCGTGATCGACCCGCCGACCTGACCCGCGCCCCGCCCGCGCCGGGCCCGGAGCACCCCCGCCGGACCCGGCACCGTACGACCGCTTCCCGAACGCACCGCGAGGAACGACGAATGCGCGCACTACGGCCCGAGGACCCGGAGACCCTGGGCGGGCACCGGCTGCTCGCCCGGCTCGGCACGGGCGGCATGGGCACGGTCTATCTGGCCCGCGCCGCCGACGGGGCGCCCGTCGCCCTGAAGGTGATCCGGGCCGAGTACGCCGCCGATCCGGCGTTCCGGGCCCGGTTCCGCCGTGAGGTGCGCCTCGCGGGCGGGCTGTCCGGGCGCTGGGTGGTGCCGGTGACGGCGGCCGACACCGAGGCCGCCGCGCCCTGGCTCGCGACCGCGTTCGTGGCGGGCCCGTCGCTGGCCGAGGCGGTGTCGGGGACCGGCGCGCTGCCCGGCCGTACGGTCGCCGTCCTCGGGGCGCGGCTGGCGCGGGCGCTGGCCGAGGTGCACGCGGCGGGCCTGGTGCACCGGGACGTCAAGCCGGGCAACATCCTGCTCGCCCTGGACGGCCCCCGGCTGATCGACTTCGGGATCGCGCAGGGCGCGGGCGTGACCGCGCTCACCGCCCCGGACGCGGTGATCGGCACCCCCGGCTATCTCGCCCCGGAGCAGGCGCGCGCCTCGGCGGGCGAGGTGGCGGCGCCCAGCGATGTCTTCGCGCTCGGCTGCGTGCTGGCGTACGCGGCGACCGGGCGGCGGCCGTTCGGCACCGGCGATCCGAGCGCGGTGCTGTACCGCACGGTCCACGAGGAGCCGGATCTCGTCGGGCTCGACGCGGTACTGACGCCGGACCTGGCGGCCGTCGTCACCGCGTGTCTGCGCAAGGCGCCCTGGGAGCGGCCCACAGCGGCCCAGCTCGGGGAGGTGTGCGAACGGGCGGCGGGCGAAGGGGCGGCGGGAGGCCGACCGGCGGCCGATTGGGGGGCGGGCGGCGGTTCATATGGTCCGGTCGAGGGGTCGTACGGCCCGGCCGACGGATCGTACGGCCCGCCGGAGGACGGAGACGGGGCCGGGCCCGGCTCCCCCGCCTGGCTGCCGCCGGAGGTCGTCCGGCTGGTCGCCGACCGTTCCGCGCGGGCGCTGGACCCGCCGCCGCGGCCGGTGGCCGCCATGCCCGAGGTGCTCCCCGAGGACACCCGGGACCGGCCCCCGACCCGGCGCCGGGCCCTGCTGATCGGCGGCTCGGCGCTGGCGGTGGTCGCCGCGTCCGGTGCCGCCGCGGCCGTGCTGCTGGTCCGGCGCGACCCGTCGACGCAGGGCGCGCCGCCGCAGGTGCCGACCCGCACGCTGGCCTTCCAGGGGGATCTCTCGGGCGCGCAGCAGGACATCGGCACGGCCCAGGAGCGTGCGGCGCGGCTCGCGGTCGCCGACCACAACGCCCGTGAGGGCATCGCCTTCCGCCTCGCGCTGTCGGTGCACGACGACGGGGGCGAGACCGGGCGGGCGGCGACCCTCGCCCGGACCCTGGCGGACGACCCCGATGTGTGCGCGGTGATCGGGCCGACCGGTCCCGGCACCACCAAGGCCGCCGCGCCGCTGTACCAGGCGGCGTCGATGCCGCTGGTGCTGGTGTCGGCGGACCCCGACGAGGCGGGCCTGTCCCCCACGACGACCCGCAACCTGGTGGTGACCAGGGCCCCGGGGTCGTACCGCACGCTCCCGCTGGTCAGCTATCTGACCAAGGTGCGCGACAGCCACCGTACGGCTGTCGTCGAGGACGGGGACGCGGGCGCGATGGCACGGGACGTGAGCCAGAACTTCCGGGACACGGCGCCCAACGGGGACGATGGCGGGACGGTCTCCGTGCATCAGGTGGCCGCCGGTGCGGACGACTTCGGACCCGCCGTGCGGGAGGCGCTGGCGGCCGACGCGCAGGCGGTGGTCTACGCCGGGACCTCGGCGGCCCGCGCGGCGTCCTGTGCGCGGGCGCTCACCGAGGCCGGGTTCACGGGCGCCCGTGTGGGCTTCGAACCCGCGATGCGGCAGGAGTTCCTGGACGCGGCGGGCGACGCGGCCGACGGCTGGGTGTTCGGGGCGTCCTTCACCGAGGTGCGGTCGGTGGACACCGAGGCGGCCCGGGCGTTCACGGCCGCGTATCGCGAACGGTACGGGGCGCCGCCGGGCCGCTGGGCGGTGGAGGCGTACGACGCGGTGGGGCTGCTCGGCCGCGCGCTCGACGCGTTCGGCTCCCGCGCCTCGGTCGAGCCGGGCGAGGTGGCCGAGCGGGTGTTCGTGACGTCGTACGAAGGGGTCGCCAAGCCGCTCGGTTTCACGCGGGACGGGGGGCATCTGCTCCAGTTGGAGCGGTCGTCGTTTCTCTACCGGGCCGAGGGCGGACAATTCCGCTTCCTGGGGCGGTTCGACCAGGTGACGGCGGACAGCGAGTAGCGGGCGGTCCGCTCAGGTGATGCCTCGGACCGACTGGCCGGTGCGGGCAACCTTTTGATGTCATTGCGCGTTCCACCGGGGGTGGGGCCAGCCCCCGGGGAAAGCCGGGGGATGCCCGCACAGCGGGAAAATGCACTGGCGGCCTAGCGTTCGCACATGCGGACGACAACGCGTATGCACCTGGCCATCGCCGGGGCGGTCACTCTGGTCTGCGGCGCGGCAGCCCTGCCCGCCGCAGCGACCGAACCGGCGGAGCGGGCCGAACCGGCAGAACGGGCAGAACAGGCGGAGCGGGCCGAACCGGCGGGCTTGACCCGGTACTACTCCCAGCCCATCGACTGGCACACCTGCTCCCTGGGCCCCGACGATGACACCGGGCAGCAGCTCGACGCGGCGGGCGCCCGGTGCGCCGACCTCACCGTGCCGCTCGACTACACGGACCCAGGCGGGCGGACCCTCACCCTCGCCGTCTCCCGGCTGGCCGCCTCCCACCCCGGGGAGCGGGTGGGCCCGCTGCTGCTGAACAACGGCGGTCCCGGCGGGGCCGGTCTGGAGATGCCGCTGACCGTCGGACAGGCGATGGGCGAGGTGGCGGACAAGTACGACCTGATCGGCGTCGACCCCCGGTTCGTGGGCCGTTCGACGCCGCTGGACTGCGGCTGGGACGTCGGTTCGGCCGTCTTCTCGGCGGGCTCGGACCGGGCCGCGTTCCAGGAGTCGGTCTCTTTCCAGCGCGACCTTGCCGAGCGATGCGAGCGCACCAACGGGGAGGTGCTGCCGTACATCACCACCCGCAACACCGCCCGGGACATGGATGTGGTGCGGGCCGCGCTGGGGGCGCCTCGGATCTCCTACCTCGGCTATTCGTACGGCAGTTACCTCGGCCAGGTCTATGCGCAGCTGTTCCCCGGCCGTACCGACCGGATGGTGCTCGACGGGGTGTTGTCCACCAGCCAGTACACGCAGACCCTGCTGGCGGGCAACGAGTCGCTCAACGAGCAGGCGTTGCGCGCCTGGGCCGGCTGGGCGGCCGACCGGAACGCGACCTATGGTCTGGGTGCCACCCGGGCGCGGGTGCTGGCGACGGTGGACCGGATTCTGCGGGCGGCGGCCGAGGAGCCGTTGCGGATCGGGGACTTCACTCTCGATCAGCATTTCGCGCCCGTCGTGTTCTTCGTCGGGCTGGGCAGTGATCTGGACGAGAACCGGGACGCGCTGGCCACGATGGCGAAGACCCTGGCCCGGGCGGCCGACCGCGAGCCCGATGTCCGCCCGGACGCACTGCTGACCGAGGTCCTCACCTTCCTGACCACCGGGCAGAACGCACAGGCGGCGAGCGCGCAGCTGGCGATCATCTGCGGGGATGTCGCCGAGCGGCGCGGGGTCGGCAGCTACTGGAAGGCCGTCCAGTCGGCCCGCGCGACCGCCCCGTTCGCCGGTCCGCTGGCCAACAACATCTCCCCGTGCGAGTTCTGGGACACCCCGGTGGAACCACCGACGGTGATCGACAACAATGTCCCGGCGCTGCTGGTGAACGCCACCGGGGACACCCGGACCCGCTACACCGGCGCGCAGGAGGTGCGCACCCGGTGGCCCGCCTCCCGGCTGGTCACCGTGGCCGGTGCCCGCCAGCACGGGATCTTCGGCGAGTACGGCAACACCTGCGCCGACCGGCAGGTCAACGCCTATCTGGACACGGGGCGGCTGCCCGCGCGGGATGTGACCTGCTGGAAGTAGCCGGGCGAGGAAGAGAAAAGGGGCGGACCCGAGTCGGTCCGCCCCCTTCCTCTTCCTCACACAGGCCGGTCAGGCGCCGACGTACTGTGCAAGGTGCTCCCCGGTGAGGGTGGCGCGGCCGGTGACCAGGTCGGCGGGGGTGCCCTCGAAGACGATCTTTCCGCCGTCGTGGCCCGCGCCGGGGCCGAGGTCGATGATCCAGTCCGCGTGGGCCATGACCGCCTGGTGGTGCTCGATCACGATGACGGACTTCCCGGACTCGACCAGCCGGTCGAGCAGGCCGAGGAGATGGTCGACGTCGGCGAGATGCAGACCGGTGGTCGGCTCGTCCAGGACGTAGACCCCGCCCTTCTCCGCCATGTGCACGGCCAGCTTCAGCCGCTGGCGCTCACCGCCGGACAGGGTGGTGAGCGGCTGGCCGAGGGTGAGATAGCCGAGCCCGACGTCCGCGAGCCGCTCCAGGATCTTGTGCGCGGCGGGCGTGGCGGCCTCGCCCTCGGCGAAGAACCGCTCGGCCTCGGCCACCGGCATGCCCAGCACCTCGCTGATGTCCTTGCCACCGAGCCGGTACTCCAGTACGGCGGCCTGGAACCGCTTGCCGTCACAGTCCTCGCAGGTGCTGGCGACGCTCTGCATGATCGCCAGGTCGGTGTAGACGACCCCGGCGCCGTTGCAAGTGGGGCAGGCGCCCTCCGAGTTGGCGCTGAACAGGGCCGGTTTGACGCCGTTGGCCTTGGCGAACGCCTTGCGGATGGGCTCCAGCAACCCGGTGTAGGTGGCCGGGTTGCTGCGCCGGGAGCCGCGGATCGGGCTCTGGTCGACGGAGACCACGCCCTCGTCCGCCGGGATCGACCCGTGGACCAGGGAACTCTTGCCGGACCCGGCGACTCCGGTGATCACGCACAGCACGCCGAGCGGGATGTCCGCGTCGACGTCCTGGAGGTTGTTGGCGCTCGCGCCGCGGATCTCCAGAGTGCCCTTGGGTTCGCGGACGGTCTCCTTGAGCGTGGCCCGGTCGTCCAGGTGCCGCCCGGTGACCGTGCCGCTGGCGCGCAGTCCTTCGAGCGTGCCCTCGAAGCAGACGGTGCCGCCGCCCGTACCGGCGCCGGGGCCGAGGTCCACGACATGGTCGGCGATGGCTATCGTCTCCGGCTTGTGCTCCACCACCAGCACGGTGTTGCCCTTGTCGCGGAGCCGCAGCAGCAGGTCGTTCATCCGCTGGATGTCGTGCGGGTGCAGGCCGATGGTCGGCTCGTCGAAGACGTAGGTGACATCGGTGAGGGAGGAGCCGAGATGGCGGATCATCTTGACGCGCTGGGCCTCGCCGCCGGAGAGGGTGCCGGCCGGCCGGTCCAGGGAGAGATAGCCGAGGCCGATCTCCTCGAACGAGTCGAAGGTGTGCTGGAGCTTGGCGAGCAGCGGGGCGACCGACGGCTCGTCCAGCTCACGGATCCATCCGGCGAGGTCGCGGATCTCCATCGCGCAGGCGTCGGCGATGTTGATGCCCTTGATCCTGGAGGAGCGGGCCGCCGCGGCGAGCCGGGTGCCGCCGCAGTCGGGACAGTCGGTGAAGGTGACCGCGCGCTCCACGAACGCGCGGATGTGCGGCTGCATCGCCTCCTTGTCCTTGGACAGGAAGGACTTCTGGATCTTGGGGATCAGGCCCTCATAGGTGAGGTTGACCCCGTTGACCTTGACCTTGGTCGGCTCGCGGTACAGGAAGTCCTGCGTCTCCTGTGCGGTGAACTCGCGGATCGGCTTCTTCGGGTCGAGGAAGCCGGACTCGGCGTAGACCCCGACGGTCCAGACGTTGTCCGACTTCCAGCCCGGGATGGTGAAGGCGCCCTCGGAGATCGACTTCTCGTCGTCGTAGAGCTGGGTGAGGTCGATGTCGGAGACCTTGCCGCGGCCCTCGCAGTTCGGGCACATGCCGCCGGTGCGGGAGAAGGTGGCCTTCTCGGCCTTCTTGTTGTTGCCGCGCTCGACGGTGATCGCGCCGCTCGCCTTGACCGAGGGCACGTTGAAGGCGAAGGCGCCGGGACCGCCGATGTGCGGGTCACCGAGCCGGCTGAAGAGGATGCGGAGCATCGCGTTGGCGTCGGTGGCGGTGCCGACCGTGGAGCGCGGGTCGCCGCCCATGCGCTGCTGGTCGACGGTGATGGCCGTGGTCAGACCGTCGAGGACATCGACCTCGGGCCGGGCCAGGTTCGGCATGAAGCCCTGTACGAAGGCGCTGTACGTCTCGTTGATCAGCCGCTGCGACTCCGCCGCGATCGTGTCGAACACCAGCGAGCTCTTGCCCGAGCCGGAGACCCCGGTGAACACCGTCAGCCGGCGCTTGGGGATCTCGATGGTGACGTCTTTCAGGTTGTTCTCGCGCGCGCCGTGCACCCGGATCAGGTCGTGGCTGTCGGCGGCGTGCGGCTCGGGCGACTGCGGGTCCGTCCTCTTGGCCATGGTCTTCTGCTTCTCCAAGCGGTCTTGATCGGTTCTGTGCTGCCTGACGTCGCCTTCGCCGTCCCCCTCCGGCGCCGCCTGTGTGACTCCGGCCGTCTCCGCCTCGCTCCCGCGTCAGGCTGTCCCGGGCCGGTAGGTCAGGTTAACCGTCGCGGGTCGGTACGTCGTGGGCTCGGCAGCCCTGAAGCCGGGGCTCAGCGCTTCTCCTGGATCCGGATCATGTTGCCCGCGGGGTCGCGGAAGGCGCAGTCGCGGACGCCGTACGGCTGGTCGGTCGGTTCCTGGACCACTTCGGCGCCGGCCTGGAGCCGGTCGAAGGTGGCGTCGACGTCACGGGTGGCGAGGAGCAGGCTGGCGTAGGTGCCCTTGGCCATCATCTCGGTGATGACCCGCTTCTCGTCCTCGGTGACGCCCGGGTCGGCGCCCGGCGGGAACAGCACGACGCTGATCTCCGGCTGGTCGGCGGGGCCGACCGTGATCCAGCGCATCCCCTCGTAACCGACGTCGTTACGGACCTCGAAGCCGAGGGTGTCACGGTAGAAGGCCAGGGCCTTCTCCGGGTCGTCGTGGGGCAGGAAACTGGCGTGAATGCTGATGTCCATGGCCCTCACGCTAGCCTCGGGCCGAAAGGGGCGCTTCTCGATTCCTGACGGGTCGCGTGACCTGCTTGGCCACGCACGACGGTATCCCCGCCGTCGCCGTCTCCCCCTCCCGCCGGTACACACTCGGCGGCACCCCGACCAGCTCCGTGAACCGTGTGCTGAAGGTGCCGAGCGAGGAGCAGCCCACGGCGAAACACACCTCGGTGACACTGAGGTCGCCCCGGCGCAGCAACGCCATCGCCCGCTCGATCCGGCGGGTCATGAGATAGCTGTACGGCGACTCGCCGTAGGCCCGGCGGAACGCGCGGCTCAGATGCCCGGCCGACATGTGCGCGCCGCGCGCGAGGGCTTCGACATCGAGCGGCTGGGCGTACTCCCGGTCTATCCGGTCCTTGACGCGCCGCAAGCGCGCGAGGTCCCGCAAGGACTGATCCGGGGCGGGTCGACTACTCATGTCCGAAATACTACGTCCGGGCACTGACACTCCCCCTGACCTGCATGTTTATGGCCCAGCGAGCGACGCGAAAAAATATGCCTCGTGAGTCGGCGGCCGACGGGGTAGGCTCCCCGGCGATGATGACTCACTCCCAGAACAGATCGGGGGACCCGTCCGCGCAAGGTGAGTGCTGATGCTCACTTCCGCCACGGACGACGACTCCCGGGTTTCCTTCTGGCCGCGCGTGCGCGAGTTCGCCGTGCCGGCCTCCATGATCGAGAGAGCGACCGCCCGGCGTACGGCCGGGGACTGGGCGGGAGCATGTGCCGCCGCCGGGATCGAGGTCGACCTCCATGTACGATCCCTGGCCCGCGCCCACGGGCAGCAGCTGGCCACCCAACTCCGCGCGGATCTGCGGCACTTGGCGCCCGATCTGCTGCGCTGGCACCTGCCGAGGATCGCTCCCTACGGGCTGCTCAGACCCGGCCTGACCATCGCCCTCGCCCGGTACGGGGCCGCCGCGCGGGACGGCACCTCCGCGCTGTATCTCGTGGCCCGGACCGTGCCCGCCTGGGCCGACGCGGGTCAGCGGATCAGCCTCGCGGTATGGGACGGCTCGGGCGGCGACCCCCCAGGTCAGCGGTACTCCCATCCGCACCCTCATCCCCACCCCCACCCAAGATTCCGGTTCGATCTGCATCGGCATCTCTGGGATGTGCGCAGGGTGGGTGAGCTGTCGGCCCGGTCGACGGCACCTGGGTGGTCCGGTCCGGGTGGGCCGGCTCCCGGTCCGGTTCCGTACGCCGATCTCCTGCGGTCCGTCCCGGACGGGCATCGGCTCGCCGTTTGGCGATGGGCCGAGGAGGCGCGTCTGCTGCTGAGGGCGGATGGGGTGGCCGACGGTCCGGTCCTCGTGCGCGCGGGCAGCAGGCATCGGTTCCTGGTGGCGCCGGACGGGACGATCACCCCGGCGGGCGCCGCTCGCGGCGGGCCCGTGCTGCCGGACGCGGCGACCTGGGTGCTGCCCGATCTCGAACTGCTCCGCGCGGGTGCCATTGACGGGGACCGGCTCCATCCGCTGGTCGCCGCCGCGCTCGTACCGGCACGACACTTTTCGCCAACTGTTGTGCCTGATAAGGGTGTTGGGCCAAGGTTGGTGGAGTGCCGGGGTGCGATGCATCGGATCGGGCTGGCCGGTGGTGTGCTCGCGGCGCTGGACCACGGTCCGGACGAGATCCGGCGCGAGGAGTTGCTGGCCGAGCTGACCGGCACACCGCTGCCCTGTCTCCAGGCCATCGACCGGGCGCATCGTCACCCCGACTGCCTCGCCGACATCCAGGAGCGGCTGCGCCACGGTGACACCGGCGGGGCACTGACGGTCGTGGAGAACCTGCTGGGTCCCGGAGCGCTGCTGCGGGACGGCGCGCTCCGCGAGGCGCTGGAGAGCGCGGCCCGGCAGCGGGTCACGTACGGGCTGTTCCGGGCGGGCATGAGTCACCCACGGTCGCCCTGGCGGGAGCGATCGCGTCCGCTTCCGCCGTCCGGCCGCCGCAGCCGGCCCCGGCACGCACTTCTGCGCTGACCCCGCGCACTTCCCTCACCGACCCTCACGGTCCACCGCCGGGTGCGTCCGCGCCCCGTCACGCACACCCTCACTGACCCTGGCTCACTCCCCCCTGACCGACCTCCGCAGTCCACCGCCGGACGCCTCCGTGCCCGGCACGAACAAAAGCCTGGTGACGCCCTATGACGCTTCCTGCCCTGTCCGCGCCCGCCGCTCAGCTCGACGTGGCCGATGAACTGCTGGCCCTGCTGGCCGATACGACCACCGAAGCGCGGCCCGACACACAGTTGGAGGCCCTGACCCTGGCGGTGGCCGCCGATCTGCCCGTGCTGCTGTGGGGTGAGCCGGGGATCGGCAAGACGGCGGCGCTTACCCGACTGGCCGAGGCCCTGGACCTTCCCCTGACCACCGTCATCGCCAGCGTGCACGAGCCGTCGGACTTCTCCGGGCTGCCCGTCGTCGGGGACGACCCGGCCGAGCAGGGCGTCCCGATGGCCCCGCCGGACTGGGCGGTGCGGCTGGTGCGGGCAGGCCGGGGACTGCTGTTCCTGGACGAGCTGTCCACCGCCCCGCCCGCCGTCCAGGCCGCGTTGCTGCGGCTGGTGCTGGAACGGCGGGTCGGCGCGCTGCGGCTGCCGCCCGCCGTACGGATCGTGGCCGCCGCCAATCCGCGGGCCTCGGCGGCCGACGGCTGGGAACTGAGCGCACCCCTGGCCAACCGGTTCGTGCATCTCCAGTGGACCCATGACCACGAGGTGGTCGTCCGGGGGCTGGGCGGCACCTGGCCCCGGGCCACCCTGCCCAGGCTCGACCCCGGACGGCTGCCGGAGGCCGTCGGCTTCGCCCGGCGCGCGGTGTGCGGGCTGCTGAGCGCGCGGCCCGGCCTGGTGCACCGGCTGCCCAACAGCGAGACCCGGCGCGGCGGTGCCTGGCCGTCGCCGCGCAGCTGGGACATGATCCTGCGGCTGATCGCCTTCGCCACCGCGGCCGGTTCCTCGCGGGATGTGCTCTCCCTGCTGGTCCGGGGAACGGTCGGCGACGGTCCGGGACTGGAACTGCTGGCCGCCGTCGACCGTATGGACCTCCCCGACCCCGAGTCACTCCTGGCCGACCCGGCGCACGCCGAGCTGCCCGCGCGCGGCGATCTGCGTCAGGCGGTGCTCGACGGAGTGGTCGAGGCGGTGCGCAACCGCCCGGACCGGGAACGCTGGGACGCCGCCTGGACGC
Organism: Streptomyces sp. NPDC059477; assembly: GCF_042749375.1. Classification (NCBI taxonomy): domain Bacteria; kingdom Bacillati; phylum Actinomycetota; class Actinomycetes; order Kitasatosporales; family Streptomycetaceae; genus Streptomyces; species Streptomyces sp. NPDC059477. The sequence goes on from NZ_JBHYUG010000083.1 coordinate 23,893, forward strand.
TACTCGTCCGGGCCCTGGACACCGGCGCCCCGGATCTGATCGTCGTACCGGCGTCGACGCTCGCCTCGCTGCGGCAGCAGGACTGGGACGTACCGCCGCAGATCGAGGGGCTCGCGGGGGTGGTGACCCTGTCCCGGCAGGCGGACCGGGTACGGGACCGGGTCGAGGCCGCGGGGAAGGCGGGCCGATGACGACGCGACGACCCGTGACGCCGACCGCGACACCGGCCGCGACAACGCTGGCCGCTCCCGCCCCCGGCCGTCCGTCGGCCCACCATCGCGACCCGGACCACGACCCGGACCTCAGCCTCGATCGCGGCCCCGACCTCGGCCTCGATCTCGAAAAGCTCTACACCGCGCGACTGCACGCCGCCCGCGTCCGGCCGTATCTCGCCACGGCGTTGTTCGCGCTGCATGTCGTCGCCTCGCGGCAGGTGCCGACGATGGGGGTCGACCGGTACTGGCGGTGCTATGTGTCCCCGGCGTTCGTGGACCGTACTCCGGTGGAGGAGCTGGCCGGGGTGTGGGTCCACGAGGTGTCGCATCTGCTCCGGGACCATCACGGGCGCGGTGACCGGATCGCCCGGCAGCGCGGGCTGACCGGCCCCGGCGACCGGCTGCGGATGAACATCGCGGCGGACCTGGAGATCAACGACGATGTGTACGGCGACGGGCTGACCGAGCCCGAGGGCGCCGTCGTACCGAAGGCCCTGGCGCTCGACGAGGGCCTGCTGATGGAGGACTACCTCCGGCTGTTCCGGCTCGGTCCGCACGCGCAGGGGTTCGTGTGGCTGGACTGCGGCAGTGGCGCGGACGGGCTCGACCGGGAGTGGGAACTCGGGCCCGGCGGGGCGCACGCACTGAGCGCGCAGGAGCGGGACGCGGTGCGGTTCCGGGTGGCGCGGGGCATCACCGGACGGCCCGGCGACACGCCCGAGCGATGGCGGCGGTGGGCCGAGGAGGCGTTCCAGCCGCCGCAGCCATGGCGGGAACTGCTGGGCGCGGCGATCCGCTCGGCGGCCTCGGGCAGTGGTGCCGGGGAGGATTACTCGTACGGCCGCCCCTCGCGGCGCTCATCCGGGCTGCCCGGCGTCGTCCTGCCGAGTCTGCGGCGCAGACCGCCCCGGGTCTGCGTGGTCATCGACACGTCCGGGTCGGTCAGCGACACGGAACTCGGCGGCGCGCTGCGGGAGGTCGCCGAGATCTGCCGGGCCGTGGGCGGGCGGCGCGAGTTGGTCAGCGTGGTGCCGTGCGACGCGTCGGCGGGGGTGACCCAACGGCTGTGCCGGGCGGAGGGGATCGCGCTGACGGGCGGGGGCGGCACGGATCTGCGGGCGGGGTTCGCCACGGCGCTGCGGGCGCGGCCCCGGCCGGATGTGATCGTGGCCCTGACCGATGGCCAGACGCCCTGGCCGGAATCGCGCCCGCCCTGCCGCACGGTCATCGGCCTCTTTCCCCGGCTGCGGCGGGGCGCCGACGAATCCGACCCCGACTATGTACCGGCGGGGCCGCCGGAGTGGGCACGGGTGGTGGAGATCGTGACGGACGGGTGAGCGTCACGTCCGGGCCGTCTCATGGCGTCCGGTGACGTCCCGTTTCCTCCTGGCCGACCGACCCGTTCACCGCCCCGCCGACGGACCCAGACGGACCTAAGTGGCCGACTCGCCGACCGGCGCGGTCCCCACGGGCCTCCGGGTCTGCGCCGCCCGCATCCGGCGGCCCCGGCGGGTCAGTCCCCAGGGCTTGAGGGTCGAGAGGGCGGTCATGAAGAGGTAGGCGGTCAGGGAGACCACCGGCCCCATCAGGATCTCGCTGGTGTCGGGCAGGGCGTGCCCGGCCGCCACGGCGGTCACGGCGTCGTTCACTCCGGGGCGCAGGGCGAGGGCGGTCGCGGTGACGGTGGCGAGGGTCAGCCAGAACTTGGTGAGCACCCATCGGTGCCGGGCCAGCCCCCACGGCGTGCCGAGGGCCAGCACCAGCCCGGACAGCAGGGTGAGGAGGGCGACCGGGAGCAGGAGCCAGTCGGCGAACAGCTTCATGGCCCGTACGGATGTCTCCACCGTCACGGCGTTCGCGGCGGTGGCCGCGGTGACCGCGAGCGCGAGCAGCCCGAGCGTGAGCCCGAGCCAGCAGGCGGCGGCGACGGCATGGACGACGAGGGAGGCCCGGCGTGCGGGGCGGCTGAGTTTCACCTGCCCCACCGTGCCGGGCAGCCGGGGTGCGGGGCATCTGACGCGGGGAGTAAGCGGACGTACTGACGTGGGCGTACGGCGCCCGGGAATCCGGGTGCGGCGGGCTCCGGCGACGGACGGGGTGGTGTCGGGCGGCGGGCCGGATCCGTGGGATCCGTCGGCTCAGTAACCCCCATGCCCCACCTGCTCCTATGATGCCTAGGTGTTCACCCGCGCCTTCCTCCACCGCGCCCCCCGAGGGGCCGCCCGGCCATGACCGTGCGGCGGCGTTCCGGTTCCGTGGTGCTGGGCCTGCTGGTGGCCCTGGCCACGCTGTTCGGCGTGGCATGTCTGTGCGCCCAGGCCAACGCCCAGGCCGGCCCCCAGCGCTCCGGACCCGCCGTGCACACCGTGCAGGGCGGCCAGAACAGCCGCGTACTCGATCTCATCTGTCTCTCCCCCGGTCACCAGGAGTGCGACGGAACACCCGCGGTGGACACCCCGACCACGGGCCCGGTCCCCCAGCCGCAGCCACTTGGGCTGCCCGCCCGCGTGGCCCCCGGCCCGGTCGAGGTCCCCACGCTCACCGTCCGGTACGCGCCGCCCCCGCGTCCGCCCGATCTCCATGTCCTGCAAGTGCTGCGCACCTGACCGGTGCTGTCACCGGTGTCCGTCATCTTCCGCTGCGCACAAAGGACTTCATCATGGCCACGGCCAAATCCAAGAACTCGGATCAGGGCAAGAACGCAGGTCAGGGTAAGAACGCGGGTCAGGGCAAGACCGGCAGCAAGGCGGCCAAGTCCGCCTCGCGCCGCGCCCGAATAGAGGAGCAGCGCCGCGCCGAACGGGCTCGCGAGCGCCGCGGCCGGGTCATCACGATCGCGGTGTCCACGGCGATCGTGCTCAGCCTGATCGGCGGTGGCTGGTATCTGCTGGATTCCGCCAATCAGCAGGAGCAGGAGCAGGCCGCCCCGGTCGAGGGCGAGCAAACGTGGGACGACCTGAGCCAGACCCACGTGGAGGAAGAGGTCGACTACCCGATGACGCCGCCGGTCGGCGGCGACCACAACGGGGTCTGGCAGAACTGCGACGGCGATGTCTACACCGAGGCGATCGCCAACGAGAACGCGGTGCACTCGCTGGAGCACGGCGCGGTCTGGGTCACGTACAACACCGAGGCGGCGGACGCGGACGTCGAGACGCTCACCGAGAAGGTGCAGAACACGCCGTACACGCTGATCAGCCCGTACGACGACTCCGACTCCCCCATCACGCTCTCGGCCTGGGGGCACCAGCTGAAGGTGACGGAGGCGTCGGATCCGCGGATAGACGAGTTCTTCGAGAAGTACATCCAGGGCAGCCAGACCCCGGAGCCCGGTGCGGCGTGCACGGGCGGTATCGGGGCGTGACCTCGCGCGGGTAGGCGGGGCGGCGGCCGGGTCCTCGGACCCGGCCGTCGCCGCGTCGGGCCATCGGACCCCACCCGAACTCCTAATCACCTTAGGACATAGGATTCCGGGGAGCTTGCCGCCCACGGAAAGAACACCCCCATGAAGACCCCGCTCCGCCCGTTCGCCGCCGTCACCGGAATCCTCCTCGCGGTCGCCCTCACCACCGCGTGCTCGTCAGAGTCCGAATCCGGCGCCGCCCCGGCCACGCGGGACGCGGCGGGTCAGGACCTGACCGTCAGCCATGTCCACGGGCTGGGCATCGACCCGGCCGACGGACAGCTGTACGTCGCCACCCATGAAGGTGTGGTCGCCGTGGCCGGGGACGGCGAGGCCCGCCGGGTCGGCGACAAGGCGGACTACATGGGCTTCACGGTGGTCGGCGCGCGGACCTTCCTCGGCAGCGGCCATCCGGAGCCGGGCAGTGCGGGTCCCGCCAACCGGGGGCTGATCGAGTCCACCGACTCCGGCAAGACCTGGAAGACCCGTTCCCTCGCGGGGACCACCGACTTCCACGCGCTGAAGTACGCGCACGACACGGTGTACGGCTACGACAGCACCAACGGCGTCCTGCGCGTCAGCGCCGACCGCACCACCTGGGACAGCCGCGCCGAACTGGCCGCCCTCGACCTCGCCGTCAGTCCCGAGGACCCGGACCTGGTGCTGGCCACCACGGAGTCCGGCGTCCTGCGCAGCACCGACGGCGGCCGGACGTTCGGCGCCCCCTCCGACACGGTCATGGGCTTCCTGTCCTGGCCGCGCGAGAACGTCCTGTACGGCGTCGACGGGTCCGGCGGCCTGCACCGCAGCGACGACGGCGGGGGGAGCTGGACCGCGTCCGGCACCGTGCCCGGCGGACAGCCGCAGGCGCTCACCGCCGTCGACGCCGACCGCGTCCTGGCCGCCACGCAGGACGGCGTGTACGAGTCCCGGGACGGCGGCCGGACCTTCACCGAACGCCTGCCGATCTCCGGCTCGGATCACTGACCATTGACCGCTGACCATTGACAGCTGACCGCTTTCCGCTGACCGCTGTCCGCGCGCGGCGTCGGCCGCGCGGGGCCGTCCGCCTACGGCCCTTCCGAGAACGGGCCGTTCGCCGTGAAGGCCAGTTCGGCGAAGCGCTCGCCCATGCGGCGGTGGGTCGCGGCGTCGGGGTGGAGCTGGTCGGGGAGGGGGAGTTCGGCGGCGTCCGACGTGCCGTAGAGGGCGCGGCCGTCCAGGTAGTGGAGGTGGGGGTCGTCGGCCGCGCGTTGCTCCACGATGCGGGACAGCTCGGCGCGCACGGTGGTCAGGGTGAGCTTGCCCAGGGGGACCTCGGCCGGGTCGCCCGCCGCCACGAAGCGGGCCTGTCCGGTGGCGAGGGAGGCGAGGTCGGGGGCGGTGGGGCCGGGGGTGGTCTCGTGGATGGGGCAGAGGATCGGCGAGATCACGAGCAGGGGCGTCGTGGGGTGGCCCTCGCGCAGGGTGTCGAGGAAGCCGTGGACCGCCGGGGTGAACGCCCGTAGCCGCATCAGATCGAGGTTGACCACATTGATACCGATCTTGACGCTGAGCAGATCGGCGGGGGTGTCCCGGATGGCACGGGCGGTGAAGGGGTCGAGCAGGGCGCTGGCGCTCAGGCCCAGGTTGATGAGGTCGGCTCCGCCGAGCGAGGCGGCGAGGGCGGGCCAGGTCTCGGTGGGACCGGCCGCGTCGGAGCCGTGGCTGATCGAACTGCCGTGGTGCAGCCACACCCTGCGGCCCCGGTCCGGCACGGGCGCGACGGGCGCGTCCGTGCGCAGCGCGAGCAGTTCGGTGATCTCGTTGTGCGGCAGCCAGATCGCCACGTCCTTCTCGCCCTCCGGCAGCCCGGCGAAGCGGACGGTGCCAGGCGGGCCGGACACCAGCTCGGCGGCGCCGGTGGCCATGTCCAGGGTGACGACATTGCCGCCGGTCGCGGTGGCACAGGCGGCCAGCCGCCCGTCGACGACGAGGTCGTAACGGCCGTCCGGGCGGGGCGGGGCACCCACGTAGGCGCGCTTGGTGGGCAGGGTGTCCAGTTCCACGGCGGTGGCCGTCGTGCGGAACTCCAGCCGGACGCCCGAGGGCTGGGACTCGGCCAGGGCGAGCTGCGGGTCGGGGCACTGCGCACGGGCGGCGGCGGGCAGCCGGTGCGGGAGCACGCCCCGCGCGGTCCGCTCCAGTTCGAGGGCTCCGCGCAGCAGGTCGGCGGTGAGGGGCGTGGTGATCCAGGAGGGGTGGACCGGGTCGGTGGGGGCGGTGTGCATGGGTGGTGCCTCGCTCGCTGGGTGGGGTGTCCTCGGCCTTGGGGAGTGGCGGGACGGTGACGTACGGCGTGCTCTACGGGGTGGGCTCGGGCCAGTTGCGCAGGAGGGAGTCGAGGGCGTCGACGATCCGCTCCCAGCTCTCCTGGGAGTCGGGGGCGCTGTGGCTGAAGCCGCCGGCCAGTTCCAGGCTGACGTAGCCGTGGAAGACGCTGCCCAGCAGCCGGACGGCGTGGGTCTGGTCGGGGCCGGTGAGGTCGTAGCCGCGCAGGATCGCCCGCATGAGCTGGGCGTGCCGGCCACCGGCACTGGCGGCTGCCGCCTCGGGGCCGAGCCGCAGCCGGGCGGCGGCGTAGCGGCCGGGGTGGGTGCGGGCGTAGTCGCGGTAGACGTCGGCGAAAGCGGCGAGCGCGTCCTTGCCCGCCCGGCCCGCGAGGGCGGCGGCGGCGCGGTCGGCGAGTTCCGCCAGGGCGAGCAGCGCGATCCTGACCTTGAGGTCCTGGGAGTTCCGCACATGGGAGTACAGGCTGGCGACCTGGACGTCGAAGCGTCTGGCCAGCGCCGACAGGGTGACCGCGTCGAAGCCCACCTCGTCGGCCAGCTCCGCACCGGCCTGCGTGAGCCGCTCGGCCGTGAGTCCGGCACGCACCATGACCCTCCTCCCTAGAACCGATAGCCATCATTCCAGTGCCATCATGTATTTACCTAATACCTTTAGGCAAATGCATTACACCTGATAGTCCGGGTTCGCCGGTGCGCGCAAGGTGCGCACGGCCGGGGACATCAGCGCCGCGCCGGTCGCGGCCACGACCAGGACGGCGCAGCACGCGAGGGCGGGGCCGGTGCCGATGGCGTCCGCGGCGGGGCCCGCGGCGAGCAGGCCGAGCGGGGCGAAGGCGAGGGAGCCGAACCATTCGTAGGAGCTGACCCGGGAGAGGGTCTCCTCCGGGATCTCGCGCTGGATGGTGGTGGCCCACAGGACCCCGAAGACATCGCCCGCGACACCCGCGCAGAACATGGCGACGGCGATCATCCAGACCGGTGCGGGTCCGGCGAGCAGGGCGAGGGGGACGGCGGCCGGGAAGGTGGCGAGGACGGCCACCAGGACCGGGCGGCCGACCCGTACCCGGGCGGCCAGTCCGGCGCCGGCGATGGTGCCGAGCGCCTGGGCGGCCACGATGACCGACCAGGCGCGGGCGCCGCCGAGTTCCTCCTCGGCCGCGAGGGGGCCCAGGACACCGACGTTGGCGTTGAGCGCGGCGACGACGACGGCGTACTGGGCGACCACCGCCCACAGCCACTGCCGGGACGCGAACTCGCGCCAGCCCTCCTTGAGATCGGCCCAGCCGGAGGTCCCCTTGGCCGGGCGGCCGGAGATCCGCAGCCGGGCGGTGAGGACGGCGCTGACGACGAAGGAGGCCGCGTTGAGGGCGAGCGCCCAGCCCGCGCCGACCCAGGCGACGGTGACGCCGGACAGGGCGAGACCGAGGAGCAGGGAGCTGTTGGTGCCGACGCGGAGCAGTCCGTTGGCCTCCTGGAGCCGCTCCGGCGGTACGACGAGGGGGACGAGTCCGTCCATCGCCGGGGCGAAGAGGGCGGTGGCCGTCCCGGCGATCACCGCGAGGACGCACAGGGCGGTCAGGGGCGCGTCCCCCGACAGGACGAGGGCCGCGAGCCCGGCGTAGGCGCCCGCGCCGATCACATCGGCGCCCACCATCAGCCGGGCCCGGGACATCCGGTCGGCGACCACCCCGCCGAGCAGGATGAACGCCAGCTGGGGCAGCGCCTGGCAGGCCAGCACCAGGGAGAGCTTGCCGGGGGTGGCGCCGGGGAGGGCGAGGACGGCGAAGCCGAGAGCGACACGGGCGAAGCCGTTGCCGAGTACGGAGATCGTCCGGGCCGCCGCGAGCAGCAGGAACTGCTCGTCACGCCACAGGACCGCACGCTGGGTCGGGAGAGTCACGGACGGGGACTGTACGAGGTGGCCGCGCCGGCAAGGACGGCAATCGGCCACCTCGTACGGAGGCGGGCGGGCGGCGCCTACGCGGTGACCGCCGCCGGGTACGTCGGGTACTCCACGCCGGAGACGTGCTGGACGACGCGGACGACCTGGCAGGAGTAGCCGAACTCGTTGTCGTACCAGAGGTAGAGGATGGCGTTGTCGCCCTCGACCTTGGTGGCGCCCGCGTCGACGACGGAGGCGTGGCGGGAGCCGATGAAGTCGCTGGAGACCGCGTCGGGGGCGACGATGAAGTCGATCTGGCGCTTGAGCGGGGAGGTCAGCGAGACCTCGCGGAGGTGGTCCAGGACCTCCTCGCGGGTGGTCTCGCGGGCCAGCTGGAGGTTGAGGATGGCGATCGAGACGTCCGGGACGGGGACGCGGATCGAGCTGCCGGTGATCCGGGCCTTGAGGTCGGGCAGCGCCTTGGTGACGGCGGAGGCGGCGCCGGTCTCGGTGATGACCATGTTGAGCGGCGCGGAGCGGCCCCGACGGTCGGACTTGTGGTAGTTGTCCAGCAGATTCTGGTCGTTGGTGAACGAGTGGACGGTCTCCACGTGGCCGCGCAGCACCCCGTACTCGTCGTCCATCGCCTTCAGCGGCGGCACGATCGCGTTGGTGGTGCAGGACGCGCAGGACAGGATCTGCTCGTCCGGCTTGATCGTGTCGTGGTTGACGCCGTGCACGATGTTCGGGACATCGCCCTTGCCGGGGGCGGTGAGGACGACCTTGTCGACGCCGGGGCGCAGATGCTGCGAGAGGCCCTCGCGGTCGCGCCATTTGCCGGTGTTGTCGATCAGGATCGCGTTCTTGATGCCGTACTCGGTGTAGTCCACGGATGCCGGGCTGTCGGCGTAGATGACCTTGATCTCGTTGCCGTTGGCGATGATGGTGCTGTTCGCCTCGTCGACGGTGATCGTGCCGTGGAACTGGCCGTGGATGGAGTCGCGGCGCAGCAGCGAGGCCCGCTTGACCAGGTCCTGGCCGCCGCTGTCGCGCACGACGATGGCGCGCAGCCGCAGGCCGTTGCCGGAGCCGGTCTTCTCGATGAGCAGCCGGGCGACGAGGCGGCCGATGCGGCCGAAGCCGTAGAGGACGACGTCACGCGGGGCGCGGCCCTCGGTCCGGTCGTCGCCGATGGCCCCGGCGACGGCCTCGGCGGTGAACTCCTCCACGCTCAGGTCCCGGTCGTCGGTCCGGTGGGCCGCGGCGAGCATGGCGAGGTCGATCTGGGAGGGGCCGAGGTCGAGCCGGGTGAGCGCCCGGAGGAACGGCATGGTCTCGGTGACCGAGAGTTCCGCGCCGGCTATCTGGCGGGCGAACCGGTGGGTCTTGAGGATGCTCACCACCGACTTGTTCACCAAGGAGCGGCTGTGCAGCAGGACGGTCACGTCCCGCTCGCGGTGCAGCTTCCCGATGATCGGGATCATCGACTCCGCGATCTCCTCGCGGGTCTTCCAGTTGGTGAACGATTCGTCATTGGCAGACACAGGCACATCTTTCGAGCTAGGAGGCGCTCATATGGTAACCGGGGGGTCTTTTGACCGGCCCACGGGCCCTCACCTGGTGTCCTCCCCTGACGTTCTCGCCTGACGTTCTCGCCCGCTGTTCTCCCCTGGCCTCCTCCCTGGATGCCCCTTGGTGTTCTCACCCGGGGGGGGGCCGCCCGCCCCGCGCTTCAGTCCTTCAGCTCCGCCAGCCAGTCGACGAGCAGCCGGCTGACCTCCTTTGGGCGCTCCTGCTGGACGAAGTGACCGGCGCCGTCGATGACGTGGGATCCGCTCAGGCCGGGCAGGGTGTGCGGGTACGCCTCGATCGCGCCGGCCAGCCAGGCGAGGGAGGCGTCGAGGCCGCCGCCGATGAACAGGGACGGCTGGGTGATCGGGGCGCCGGTGCGGTCGGCCAGGTCGGCCCAGTCCCGGTCCATGTTCCGGTAGCGGTTGAGCGCGCCGGTGAGGCCGGTGCGCTCGAACTCGCCCGCGAAGACGTCCAGCTCGCTCTCGCCGAGCCAGGCGGGGCGCGGACCGGCCGGGAAGCGGTCGCGCAGAGTGCCGCCGGGCGGGACGAAGTACGGGGAGGGGGCGTCGGGCGCGGGCATGGTGCCGGCGGACAGCGCGGCGTAGAAGCCCGCGAGCCAGCCCCGTACATCGGGCTCGATCTCCGCCTCCGCGCGGCCCGGGGTCTGGAAGTAGGAGACGTAGAACTCCTCGTCCCCGCCCATCGCGGCGAAGATCTCGCTGGGCCTCGGGCCGCCGGGCGGGGTGTAGGGCACGCTCAGCAGGCCGACCGCGCGGAAGGTCTCCGGGTGGAGCAGGGCGGAGGTGGCGGCGATGTTCGCACCCCAGTCATGGCCGACGATCACCGCCGAGCGCTCGCCGAGGGCCTCGACCACGGCGACGGTGTCCGCCACGAGGTCGAGCATCCGGTAGGCGTCCACGGACTCCGGGCGCGAGGAGCGGCCGTAGCCGCGTACGTCGAGGGCGACCGCGCGGTAGCCGGCCGCCGCCAGCGCGGGCAGTTGGTGCCGCCAGGAGTACCAGCCCTCGGGGAAGCCGTGCACCAGCAGGACCAGGGGGCCGGTCCCCTGCTCCACCAGGTGGGTCCGGCCCGCCGGGGTGGGGACCAGCCGGTGAGCGGGGGCGGGGGGCGGGGTGTGCGGCATGGTTCCTCCAGGGCCGTGGCGAGCGCCGTCGAGGCCGATCATCCGCAGGCCGCTCGGCCGCACGCCACCGCTGTTGCCGTTCCGGCAAATCCGGGGCGCCCCGCGTTGCGCCGCTCAGCCGGCGCGGCTCGGGGGTTCGTGCAGCCCGAAGCCGGAGCCCTGGTCGTCCCGGCAGAGCTTGAAGCGGCCGAAGCGGGCGGCGGAGCCGGGGTCCTCCTCGCCCTCGTCGCCGAGTTCCTCGATGGTGCCGCCCAGTTCGAGGACCTTGGCGACGGCCGCGTCCAGGTCGTCCACCCGGAAGAAGAGATACGGCGAGGCCGCCCCCTTGTCGCCGCCGTGCATTCCGCCGGGCAGTCCCGGCGTGCCGATCGCGTACCCGCGTCCGCTCGGACCGCGTTCGAGGTCCCAGCCGAAGAGCGTGCCGTAGAAGGTCCGCCCCCGCTCGGGGTCGTCCACGCCGATCTCGAAGAAGCTCGGTTCGCCCGTCATCGCATGCCTCCTGGCAAGGTGGGGACGGTGCTTGTGACCACCGTACGCAGGATGGGACGCCGCGTCCCCGCCACGGACGACCGTTGACGGCAACATGCATGAGTGATTGACTACTCACATGCCTACGGAACAGCGCCGACTCTCCACCGCCGAGGAACGCCGGGAGACCGTGCTGCGCACCGCCATCGGCGCGTTCGCGGCCCGCGGCTACTTCGGCACCACGACCACGGAGGTGGCGAAGGCGGCCGGCATCTCGCAGGCGTATGTCTACCGCCTCTTCCCGCACAAGGAGGCGCTGTTCACGGCCGTCGTCGGGCACTGCTTCGCGCGGGTGCGGGCCTCCTTCGAGGAGGGCGCCGCGCGGGCGACGAGCAGCGCGCCGGAGGCGGTCCTCGACTCGATGGGCGAGTCCTACGCCCGTCTGATCAGCGATAACGACCTGCTGATGGTCCAGCTGCACGCCCAGGCCGCCGCGGTCTCCGAGCCCGCGATCCGCGAGGCGGTCCGCGCCGGGTACGCGCGTGCCGTGGAGTATGTGCGCGGCGCCTCCGGCGGTGACGAGGAGCAGATCCAGCGGTTCTTCGCGACCGGCATGCTCTGCCATCTCATCGCCGCGCTCGGCGGGGACGAGATGGACGCCCCGTGGATGCGTACGCTGGCGGCGGGCATCAGACACTACTGACCCACCCCCGACGGGGCGACCGACCACCGGTCGCCCTTTCTCCGAACCGAGGAGTGAGTGGTCAACCACTCTCACTCTTTCCCCATTTCATCATCAACCAGGAGGAAGCCATGCACATGCACACCGTCACCCGGGCCACCGAGATCGTCCTGCCCGCCGTCGGCGAGCCCGAGTCGCTGCGGATCCGGGTCCGTGAGCTGCCGCCGCCCGGCCCGGGACAGGCCGTGGTCCGGATGGAGGCGAGCGGCGTCAGCTTCGCCGAGCAGCAGATGCGCCGGGGTAGGTACTACGACATGCCCGCGTTCCCCTTCGTCCCCGGGTACGACCTCGTGGGCGTGGTCGAGGAGCTGGGCCCGCCGGTGCCGGGGCGCCCCGGGGTCGCGGTGGGCGACCGGGTCGCCGCGCTCACCAAGACCGGCGGCTGGGCCGACCGCGTCCTGCTGGACAGCCGTGACCTGGTGCCGGTGCCGGACGGGGTGTCGGCCGCCGACGCCGAGACACTGGTGACCAATGGCGCGACGGCCTGGCGGATGCTGTTCCGCACGGCCCGGGTGAAGGCGGGGGACACGGTGGTCGTGCACGGCGCGAACGGCGGCGTCGGCAGCGTGCTGGTGCAGCTGGCCCGTGGCCATGGCGTACGCGTGATCGGCACCGCGTCCGCCCGCAATCAGCTCGCCGTCGCCGCGATGGGCGCCGAGCCCGTCGACTATCGCGGTGATGTCCTCGCCCGGGTCCGCGCACTGGCCCCGCAGGGTGTCGCGGCGGTCTTCGACCACGTGGGCGGCAAGGGCGTCGAGGACTCCTGGCGGATGCTGGCCCCGGGCGGCACGCTCGTCTCGTACGGCAGCGCCACCACCCGCGACCGGGCGGGCAGCGGCACCCTCACCGTGCTCAGGCTGGTGGCCAGGCTGGCCTGGTGGAACGTACTGCCGAACGGCCGCGGGGCCCACTTCTTCAACCTCTGGGCCGGAAAGGCCCGCCGCCCCGAGCGCTACCGGGCCGAGCTGCGCGAGGACCTGGGGCGGGTCTTCGCGCTGCTCCGCTCCGGCGGGATCGAGGCCCGCGTCGACCGCGTCTTCCCGCTGAGCGAGGCGGCGGCGGCACTGCGGCACGCGGAGTCGGGCACGGCCGTGGGCAAGGTGGTGATCACGCCGGACGCGTGAGCAGCGCCGCGAGGGGGCGGGGGCGCGGCGGGCCCCCGCCCCCGGGGGGCGGGGGCCCCGGGGGCGGGGGGCGCGGGCCACCCACCCTCGGGGGTGAGGGCGTCGAGGGTGCCGGTGGTCTCCAGCACCTCCCACTGGCG
>NZ_JBHYUG010000084.1:0-18996 GCF_042749375.1 Streptomyces sp. NPDC059477
CCCCGCACCCCCGCACCCCCGCACCCCCCCACCCCCCCACCCCCGCACCCCCGCACCCCCGCACCCCCGCGCCAGGCTGACGCCCCGGGAGGGCCGGAAGCCATCGCCTCGCCACCCACCCCCCACCACCCAGCGGCACACCCCCGTGTAGTCCACCCACCCCCCCCACCACCCCGGGCGATAGGGTGACCGCCGTGGCGAGAGTGCGGTTGAGTGTGGCGGAGCGGCGTGGGGAGATGTTGCGGGCCGCTGTCGAGCAGATCGAGGCACGGGGGGTCGCGGCGGTCCGGATCGCCGACGTGGCCTCGGCGCTCGGGGTGAGCAACGCGCTCGTGCTGTACCACTTCTCCACCAAGGAGAAGCTCGTCGCCGCCGCGTTCACGCACGCCGCCCAGGACGATCTCGCGCAGTTGCGCACCCTGCTCGGCCGCCGGACCAGCGCGCTGCGCCGGCTGCGGTCGGCGGTGCGCTGGTACGCCCCCACCGGGCAGGCCAAGGGCTGGCGGCTGTGGATCGAGGGCTGGGCGGTGGCGCTGCGCGAACCCGCCCTCCAGGAGGTCACCCGCGAGCTGGACCGCGAGTGGAAGGCGGCGCTCGCCGGGGTGATCGCGGAGGGCGTGGCCGCCGGGGAGTTCCGCTGTCCCGACCCGACGGCCACCGCCCTGCGCCTGACGGCCCTGCTGGACGGGCTCGCCGTACAGATCACGTCGTACGCGGGCGCGGTCTCCCGCACCCGCGCACAACAGTGGGTGGACGAGGCCCTGGCCCGGGAACTGGGTCTGGACTCGCTCTGAGAGCCGCCCCCGGACCGAGTCAGGCCACTCGCGCCACCGACTCGATGCGGGTTCTGATGTCGTCCGGGGACAGCGTGCCCTTGGCCGTCACATGGTCGCCCGAGGATTCGCCGCGCAGCCTGCGGCCGATCCAGGGCACCAGATACTCACGGGCCCAGTGGACGTCGTCCCGGCGGACGTCGAGGGTGCCGCGCGGCGGCTGCGGGGGCCAGGCCTGTTCGGGGTCGGCCGGGACATCGACGCCGAGCGCCTGGCCGGCCCGCAGGGCCACCCGGGTATGGCCGTCGGGTGAGAGGTGGAGCCGGTCGTCGTCCCAGGCCCGGCGGTCCTGGACGGACTTCAGGGACCACAGGTCGAGGACCGGGCAGCCATAGCGGTCGGCCACGGCCCGGACATGCCCGTTGTACGTCGCGATCTTGCCGCGCAGATGCTTGAACAGCGGCACCCCGCGGGTGTCGAAGCCGGTCGTCACCAGGACCGTGCCGGCCGTCTCGGTCAGGACGGCGACCGCGCGCTCGAAGCGCTCGGCGACGTCGTCCGGGTCGCTGCCGGGGCGCAGGATGTCATTGCCGCCCGCGGTGAACGAGATCAGATCGGGTGCCAGGTCCACGGCCCGCGGCACCTGGTCCGCCACGATCTGATCGAGCAGTTTGCCCCGCACCGCGAGGTTCGTGTAGTTGAAGTCGCCTTCCGGACACCGGTCCGCGAGCAGCACCGCGAACCGGTCCGCCCAGCCGACGAGCGCCCCGTCGGGGCCGGGGTCGCCCACACCTTCGGTGAAGCTGTCCCCCAGCGCCACGTACGACCCGATCACCGATCTGCTGTCATTCTCCGAATCGTCTGCCACATCGAGCCATGATTCCTCCTCGAATGTGACCTACGCGACCGTAATACGGGGTTGACGGGCGGTGAGATAGGCCACGGCCCAAACCTTGGTCAAGCGCGGAATACCTGGATATCCGACGGACCATCAGAAGTGACAGAAGTGATACGCGCCGAAGGCCGGACCCGGGGATCGGGGGTCCGGCCTTCGGAGTGGAGCGCGGCGGTGCCTCAGCCGACGGAGAGGCCCTTGGAGCGCAGATAGGCGACGGGGTCCACGTCCGAGCCGTAGTCGGGCCCGGTCCGGATCTCGAAGTGCAGGTGCGGGCCGGTGACATTGCCGGTCGCGCCGGAGAGACCGATCTGCTGTCCGGCGGTCACGGACTGGCCCGCCGAGACGGACAGCGAGGACAGATGGGCGTACTCGGCGTAGTAGCCGTCGGCGAGCTTGATGACGACCTCGTTGCCGTACGCGCCGCCCCAGCCGGCCGAGACGACCGTACCGGCGCCGACGGCCTTGAGCGAGGTGCCGGTGGAGACCGTGAAGTCGACACCGGTGTGGTAGCCGCTGGACCACATGCTGCCGGTCTGGTGGTACGGCGTGCCGACGCCGCCGCCCGTGACCGGGAGGCTGTAGGCGCCGGTGCTCGTACCGGTGCTGGTGCTGGTGCTCTCCCCGGAGGCCGCCGACTGCGACTCGGACGACGAGGACGGTGACGACGACTCGTCCCGCTGTGTCGGGGCGTCCGACGCCTGGGACTCGATGGAGCCCGAGGACTGGGTGCTCGGCGCCTCGGAGGCGGTGGTGTCCGAGGACGCGTCGCCGCTGGACGCCTGGGCGCCGAGGGTGAGCTTCAGGCCGGGGTGGATGAGCGACGGATCGCCGCCCACGGCCTCGCGGTTGTCCTCGTAGATCCGCTGCCAGCCACCGCTGATGTCCTGCTCGTCGGCGATCTTCGCGAGATAGTCGCCCACCTTCACGGAGTAGGTCCGCACGCTCGTCCGCGGTGCGGTGGGCTGCTGGTCGGTGACCTGCGCAACGGTCTGCTGGGGCGCCGAGGCGGGAGCGGCGGCGGTGACGGAGCCGGCGGGCTTGTGCGGGACCGACTCCCCGGTGGCCGCGTGGGCGCCGGTGGCTCCCATGAGCGGCAGGGCGAGTGCGGCGCCGCCGGTTCCGGCGACGGCGATGGAGCGGGTGAGACGCAAGGTCCTGGGACGGCGGTGCTTACCCTTCGCGGGCATGACGAATTCCTCTCCGGCGCCTGCGAGGTGAGCTGTCGGGTGCGGGCTGGAGATGCCCGGTCGCGGGAATTGCGCGACTAAACCCCTAGCCGTTCCGGAGACCGGAACAGGCGGTGAAGTCCTGTGGGTCCCCCGCTCCTGCCGAACACGGGTGGGTTAGTGCGGGTTCCGGACGGCGGCAGGATTCGGCGTTCCGTCCGGATTCGGTGGCGAACGTAAGCGACCAAGACGCAAAGGGACAAGCAAGAGGTTCCACCCGAAGGTCCTCTTCTTGATCCGTAGCGGGAATTCCCGGTCACCCTCTGTCGCAATGGCCCTGTCGAATCGCTCGAAGAGCCTTGGAAAACACCTTGATTACGTGAGCATGACGGGCGACACACGGTCACGGATATGACGCTGCTCACGTGCCCCTGCTCCACCTTTCTTTATTCCGCAGCGAGTTGTGGCGAGTGGTCATCAAGGCCACTTAGACTTTCAATTCGGACAGGGGTCCCAGATGCGACACAGAAGGCATCTCGGCCAACTTTGTCGCCATTTCGGCCGTTTCGTCATGTCGTATCGTCGAAGGGCAGCTGCCGCCCGGCGACGGAGCCGGGCGGGCCAGCCGACTGGGAGGAGCCCCCGTGACGCAACAGGTCCCCTCGACCGAGCCCGAACT
The DNA here is from genome assembly GCF_042749375.1 of Streptomyces sp. NPDC059477. Lineage (NCBI taxonomy): Bacteria > Bacillati > Actinomycetota > Actinomycetes > Kitasatosporales > Streptomycetaceae > Streptomyces > Streptomyces sp. NPDC059477. Next base: position 3,517 of record NZ_JBHYUG010000084.1, read on the forward strand.
GGCCGGAGTCCGCAACTTCCGCGATGTCGGCGGACTGCCGACCGTGGACGGCCGCCGGGTGCGCCACGGAGTGCTGTACCGCAGCGGCCATCTCGCGCACGCGACCCCCGAGGACGCCGCGTTCCTGGCCACCCTCGGGCTGCACACGATCTTCGACTTCCGCAACGCCGCGGACCAGCGCCTCGAAGGCCAGGACGTCGAGCTGCCCGGTGTGCGCAATCTGAACCTGCCGCTGAGCGACCCCGCCGACGGCGCCGAGTTCTGGACGATGATCCGGGACGGCGATGTGGCCCTGCTGCGGGAGATCCTCTCCGGGGGCCGGGCCGAGAGCCGGATGGTCGACTCGTACCGCGTGATCATCAAGGAGCGCACCGCCGAGCACTCCCGGGTGCTGCACGCCCTCGCCGAGGACAGCGTCCCGGCCCTGATGCACTGCGCGGCCGGCAAGGACCGCGCGGGTCTGTCCATCGCGGTGACTCTGCTGGCGGTCGGCGTGGAGCGCGAGGCGATCCTCGCGGACTATCTGGAGTCCAACGCCACCCACCGCCGGTACAAGGTGCGCCGCAGCGGCACCTCCCCCTCCGCCTACGCCCCGGAGGTCATGGAGCTGATCAGCCCGCTCTTCGACGCGCGCGCCGAGTATCTGACCGCGGCGATCGACACCATCGACGAGACCTGGGGCGGCGTCGACGCCTATCTGGAGCGGGCCCTGCGGATCACCCCGGAGCGGCGCGACCGGCTGCGGGAACGGCTGCTCGACTGAGCGCCCGCTCCGCCTGGTCCCGCCCGCCTGGTCCCGCCCGCCCGGTCCCGCCCCGACCGGCCGCCGGGCCGGCTACTTCCCGCCGACCTCGAACAGCAGATACAGGAACGTGGCGAAGACGTGCCCGGCCACGACGTAGATGAACAGCCTCAGCCAGACACCGAGGTGCCGCTTCTCCTTGGGCTTGATCGCCTTGGGCTCACTCATGGCGTTTTTTCTCCCGTGATCGGGCCGAGGCACAGCGCGGCCGTGGGGCTCTGCAAGAGGGTGTGGACGAACAGCAGCTCGACCCCGTCCGGGTCCTGAGCGGCGATCCGGTGCGGGGTCAGCGAGTCGAAGTGCGCGCTGTCCCCGGCACCGAGCTGATGGGCGGAGTCCCCGAGGCGCAGCCGCAGCCGGCCCGTGAGGACATACAGCCACTCCTCGCCGGGATGCACGCGCACGATGTCGCCCTGGGAGCCGTAGGGCACCTGGACGCGCAGCGCCTGCATGCCCCGGCCGGGCGCGCCGGCCTGCCAGTACGTCCAGCCGCCCGCCTCGGTCGGATCCTTGTGGGCGGCGCGCAGGACGGCGTCCCGGTCGGGGACGGTCTCGCCGAGCAGCTCGGAGACCGTCGTACCGTAGACACGGGCGAGGGAGAGCAGCATGGGGAGCGAGGGCTGGCGCCCGCCGGTCTCCAGCCGGGAGAGGTGGGCGGGCGACAGTCCGGCGGCGCGGGCCGCGGCCTCCAGGGTGAGCGAGGCCCGGCGGCGCAGGGCGCGCAGCTGCGGGGCGACGGCCGGCAGCGGCTCGGCCGCCTCCGGCTCGACGTCGTGAGGGTGGCTCATGCCCTCCATTGAGCCGGATTCTTACCTCTAAGGCAAATTCCTTGCCTCAGAGACAAGAGTCTTCCCGGTGGCCGGTGCTCACCCTCACCTGTCGGCGGCCACCGCCGGCTTCACCAGCTCACCTGTCGGCCACCGCCGGCTTCACCAGCTCACCTGTCGGCCACCGCCGGCTTCACCAGCTCACCTGTTGGCCACCGCCTGCTTCACCAGCGTCCTGCCGAAGTCCCAGATCAGCCCGCCACCGCTGTGCGCGTCGTCCATGATCTCCGTGAAGGCGTCCACGAACCGGTCGACCTCCTTCTCCCCCACGATCAGCGGCGGGATCAGTTTGATCACCTCCAGATGGTCGCCGGAGACCTGGGTGAGGATCCGGTGCCGCTGGAGCAGCGGCACGACCACCATCTGCGCGAACAGGCCCTTGCGGGCCGCCTGGAGCATGGTCCAGCGGCTGCGCAGCCCCAGCGACCTGGGCCGGCCGAACTCGATGCCGACCATCAGGCCCCGCCCGCGCACATCGGCGAGCAGCTCGTACTTGTCGACCAGCGCCGCCAGCCGGGACCTCAGCAGGTCGCCGGTCGCGCGCGCGTTGGCCACGATCCGCTCGTTCTCCATGACCGACAGGACCGCGAGGCCCGCCGCCATGGCCTGGGCGTTGCCGCCGAAGCTCGCCGAGTGGACCAGCACCCGGTCGATGGACGAATAGACCTTCTTGAAGATCCAGTCCTTGCCGAGCGTCGCCCCGACCGGCACATAACCGCCGGACAGCGCCTTCGCCACGCAGACAAGATCCGGCTCCACGCCCTCCTCGTGCTGATAGGCGTAGAAGTCGCCGGTGCGGCCCAGGCCGGTCTGCACCTCGTCCGCGATCAGCAGCGCCTTGTGCCGGTGCAGCAGCTCCTGGGCGGCCCGCAGATAGCCGGGCGGCGTCTCGTGCACCCCCTTGCCCTGGATGGGCTCCACGATCAGGGCGGCCACGTCGCCCTTCCTCAGCTCGCGCGCGAGGGCGTCGAGATCGCCGAGCGGGACGGCCGTGTCGGGCAGCAGCGGGGCGAAGCCGTCCCGGAAGCCGTCCTCGCCGTTGACGGACAGCGAGCCCGTGGTCAGCCCGTGGAAGGCGTGCGCGCAGTACAGGACCCTGGGCCTGCCCGTGGCCCGGCGGGCGAACTTCAGCGCGGTCTCCACCGCCTCCGTGCCGCTGTTGCCGAAGAACACCCGGTCCAGGTGCGGGCTGTGCGCCAGCAGCCGCTCGGCCAGCAGACCGGGCAGCGGCGGGCAGTCGAAGCGGGTCAGGTCGGCGAGCTGGGCGTCCAGGACGTCGTGCAGCGCCCGGCGGACCACGGGGTGATGCCGGCCCAGGCCCATCACCCCGAACCCGGCGAGCATGTCCAGGTAGTCCGCGCCGTCCGCGTCCCAGAAATAGGCGCCCTCGGCCCGCTCGTAGACCTTGTCGAAGCCGATGGTGTGCAGCATGCGCGGGAGCTGGTGGTTCAGATACCGGGTGTGCAGCTCGTAGCGCTCGGCGCCACGCTCGGCCAGCAGGGCGGCGAGATCGAATCCACCGCCCCCGGCCGCTCCTTCCGCGGTGGTCATCGCGGGGTCTCCTCGGACGGCGGCTTCTCCACGCTCTTCACATTCTTCGTGGTCTTCACGGGCTTGGCGGTTTTGGCCGTCTTGGCCGTCTTGGCCGTCTTGGCCGTCTTGGCCGTCTCGGCGGTTCTGGCGGTTCTGGCGTTCTTGACGTTCTTGACGGCGGTCGTCGTCGTGGGGGTGGTGCGGGGGGTGCCGTTCGCGGTACGGGGGGTGCGCCTCGGCGTCGTACGGCTCGTGCCGTTGGCGGCACGGCTCGGGCCCGGGCCCTTCACCGGGTCCTCGGCCGCGCTCGTCACCGGGTCCTCGGCGGCCCCCTTCGCCGCCAGGCTCGCCCCGATCCGCCCCGCGATGTCCACCGGCGTCAGCCCGATGTCCGCGAGGACCTCGCCGCGCTTGGCGTGGGCGAGGAACTGCTCGGGGATGCCGAAGCGCCGTACCGGCACATCCACCTCGGCGTCGCCCAGCGCGAGCGCCACCGCCGAGCCGACGCCGGCCGCGCGGCTGTTGTCCTCGACCACCGCGACCAGCCGGTGCCCGGCGGCGAGAGCGGGCAGCGCGGGATCGACGGGCTTGACCCAGCGCGGGTCCACGACCGTGCAGCCGATGCCGCGGGCCGCGAGCAGTTCGGCGGCCTTGAGGCACACCGGGGCCATCACCCCGACCGCCACCAGCAGCACCTGCGCCGTGCCGGGCCCGTCGGGCCGGTGCAGCACGTCGATCCCCCCGATCCGGTCGACCGCCGGGATCGACGCACCGACGGACTCCTTCGGGAAGCGGACCAGTGTCGGCGCGTCGTCCACGGCGACCGCCTCCCGCAGTTGCGCGCGCAGCTGATCCGCGTCGCGTGGCGCGGCGATCCGCAGGCCGGGCACGACCTGGAGCACGGACAGGTCCCACATGCCGTTGTGGGAGGCGCCGTCGGTACCGGTGATCCCGGCCCGGTCCAGGACGAAGGTCACCCCGCAGCGGTGCAGGGCGACATCCATGAGGAGCTGGTCGAAGGCGCGGTTGAGGAAGGTCGCGTACAGGGCGACCACCGGGTGCAGTCCGCCGGTCGCGAGGCCCGCCGCCGAGACCGCCGCGTGCTGCTCGGCGATGCCGACGTCCCACACCCGGTCCGGGAACCGTTCGGCGAAGGCGCCGAGGCCGACCGGGTGCAGCATGGCCGCCGTGATCGCCACGACGTCCTCGCGCTCCTCGCCGATCGCCACGATCTCCTCGCCGAAGACCGAGGTCCAGGAGGGCGCGGGCGAGGGGGTCAGGGGCTCGCAGGTGAGCGGGTCCATCACCCCGACGGTGTGGAAGTGGTCCTCCTCGTGCGCGAGGGCCGGTTCGTAGCCGCGGCCCTTCTCGGTGAGGCAGTGCACCAGGACCGGGCCGTGGAAACGTTTCGCTCGGCGCAGCGCGGACTCGACGGCGCCCAGGTCGTGGCCGTCGATCGGGCCGACGTACTTCAGCCCCAGGTCCTCGAACATGCCCTGCGGGGCGAAGGCATCCTTGAAGCCCTTCTTGGCGCCGTGCAGGGCCTCGTAGACGGGGGCGCCGACCACGGGCGTGCGCTGGAGGACCTCTTTGCCCCAGGCCAGCACCTGCTCGTAGCTGTCGGTGGTGCGCAGGGTGGCGAGATGGTTGGCGAGGCCGCCGATGGTGGGGGCGTAGGAGCGCTCGTTGTCGTTGACGACGATGATCAGCGGGCGGTTCTTGGCCGCCGCGATGTTGTTGAGCGCCTCCCAGGCCATGCCGCCGGTCAGCGCCCCGTCGCCGATGACCGCGACGACATGGCCCTTCTCGCCCTGCACCTCGCGGGCCTTGGCGAGGCCGTCGGCCCAGCCGAGCGCCGTGGAGGCGTGGCTGTTCTCGACGATGTCGTGCTCGGACTCCTCGCGCGAGGGGTAGCCGGACAGGCCGCCCTTGGAGCGCAGCTTGGAGAAGTCCTGGCGGCCGGTCAGCAGCTTGTGCACATAGCTCTGGTGGCCGGTGTCCCACACGATGCGGTCGCGCGGCGACTCGAAGACCCGGTGCAGCGCGACGGTGAGTTCCACCACGCCCAGATTGGGTCCCAGATGCCCGCCGGTCCTGGCGACCGCCTGCACCAGGAACTCCCTGATCTCTCCGGACAGTTCAGCGAGCTGCGCCTCGGTCAGCGCCTTCAGATCGCGTGGTCCCCGGATGGACTCCAGAATCGTCACGCTCGGCCCCCTTCGGTCCGTGCTGTTTCCCACACGTGCAATCCAACCCGTCCTGTTCAACCCGTGCTGTCACACGTGCCGTTCACGTCACGGTGACGGCCGGCGCCCCCGGCCCCACGCCGTCCCTCTCCATCCGCTCGGCGATCTTCAGCGCCTCCTCGATGAGGGTCTCCACGATTCTGGACTCGGGGACGGTCTTCACGACCTCGCCCTTGACGAAGATCTGGCCCTTGCCGTTGCCGGAGGCGACGCCGAGATCGGCCTCGCGGGCCTCGCCGGGGCCGTTGACGACACACCCCATCACCGCCACCCTGAGCGGCACCTCCATGCCCTCCAGACCGGCCGTGACCTCGTCCGCCAGCTTGTAGACGTCGACCTGGGCGCGTCCGCAGGACGGGCAGGAGACGATCTCCAGCCGCCGCTGTTTCAGGTTCAGGGACTCCAGGATCTGGAGGCCGACCTTGACCTCCTGGGCGGGCGGCGCGCTCAGGGAGACCCGGATGGTGTCCCCGATGCCCTGGGAGAGCAGGGCGCCGAAGGCCACGGCCGACTTGATGGTGCCCTGGAAGGCGGGACCCGCCTCCGTCACGCCGAGGTGCAGCGGGTAGTCGCACTGGGCGGCGAGCTGCCGGTACGCCTCGATCATCACGACCGGGTCGTTGTGCTTGACCGAGATCTTGATGTCCCGGAAGCCGTGCTCCTCGAAGAGCGACGCCTCCCACAGGGCCGATTCCACCAGGGCCTCGGGGGTCGCCTTGCCGTACTTCTGGAGCAGCCGCCGGTCCAGCGAACCCGCGTTGACCCCGATCCGGATCGGCGTCCCGTGCTCGTTGGCCGCCTTCGCGATCTCGCGCACCTTGTCGTCGAACTGCTTGATGTTGCCCGGGTTGACCCGGACGGCCGCGCAGCCCGCCTCGATGGCGGCGAACACGTACTTCGGCTGGAAGTGGATGTCGGCGATCACCGGGATCTGCGACTTGCGCGCGATCGTCGACAACGCGTCCGCGTCGTCCTGCGTCGGACAGGCCACCCGGACGATCTGGCAGCCGGACGCGGTCAGCTCGGCGATCTGCTGGAGCGTGGCGCCGATGTCCGACGTACGGGTCGTCGTCATCGACTGCACCGACACCGGGGCCCCGCCCCCGACCGCCACCGGCCCGACCTGGATCCGCCGCGACACCCGCCGCTCGGCGACCGGCCGGACCGGTACCTCGGGAACGCCCAAGGAAATGGCGGTCATCGCGTCAGTCCCGGTTCCCGTTGACCGTCTCGCGCATGGCCCGCAGCGACTCCTTGAGCGAGCCCATGGTGGCCAGGACCGCGGTGGGCTCGTAGCCGCAGTGCGCCATGCAGTTGGCGCAGCGCGGGTCCTTGCCCCGGCCGTACTTGTCCCAGTCGGTCTCCTCGATGAGTTCACGGTACGTCGGCACGTACCCGTCGCTCATCAGATAGCAGGGGCGCTGCCAGCCGAACAGGGAGTAGTTGGGGATCGCCCAGGCGGTGCAGGGGAAGTCGACCTTGCCCTCCAGGAAGTCCAGGAAGAGCGGGGAGTGGTTCAGCCGCCACTTGCGCCGGTTGCCGCCGGAGAACGCCTTCTTGAACAGCTCCCGGGTCTGCTCCACGCCCAGGAAGTGCTCCTGGTCGGGGGCCTTCTCGTAGGCGTAGGCGGGCGAGATCATCATCTCGTCGACCTTGAGGTCGTCGTTGAGGAAGTTGAGCACCTCGACGATGGTCTGCGGGGTGTCGGTGTTGAAAAAGGTCGAGTTGGTGGTGACCCGGAAGCCGCGCCGCTTGGCCTCCTTGATGGCGGCCACCGCCTCGTCGAACACGCCCTCCTTGGCCACCGACTCGTCGTGGCGCTCGCGCAGGCCGTCGATGTGGACGGCGAAGGCGAAGTAGGGCGAGGGCGTGAACTTGTCCATCTTCTTGCGCAGCAGCATGGCGTTGGTGCACAGGAAGACGTACTTCCGCTTGGCCACCAACTGACGCACGATCTCATCGATCTGCGGGTGCATCAGGGGCTCGCCACCGGCGATGGACACCATCGGGGCGCCGGATTCGAGGACCGCCCCCACGGCCTGGGCGACCGGCATGCGCTGCTTGAGCACCCCGGCCGGGTGCTGGATCTTGCCGCAGCCCTCGCACTTCAGATTGCAGGCGAACAGCGGTTCAAGCTCCACGATCAGCGGGAACTTGTCGCGCCGACGCAGCTTCTGTTCGGCCAAGTATGTAGCGACCTTGATGGACTGGCGCAGCGGCATGGCCATCGGGCTCACCTCCTGGGGAGCAGCACATTACGGTGCCATTCGAAGAAAGTCGGTAGTACGGAACGCAGGACGCGGAAAGCTGATATTCCACCGCGCACCGTGCCGATCCGGACGAGTTCATGTTCTGGAGCGTCCACGACCACCCGGACGGCCGCAACCGGGCGCTCGCCCGCGCGGACGGCGCTCAGAAGCGTGGCGGCGGACTCCATGTCGACCGCGATCGCGCCGGTGGCCCGTAGATCGGACCGTTCCTGGCCGCGTACGACATGGTCGGAGCCGGTGAGCGGGCCGGTGTGGACGGTGCGGCCGGGCAGGGCCCGGGTCAGCTCCTCGACGAGCGGTGCGGTGCCCGTGCAGGTCACGGTCCCGCGCGGGTCGCGGGTCTCCTCGGCGACGACCAGGTCCCCGGGGTGCATACCGGGGGCGAGTCCGGCGCAGAAGCCGGTGGCGAGGACGGCGGCCCCGGCGAGGGCCGGATCGGCGAGGACCCGGCCCACGGAGCGTTCGGCGGCCCGGGGCCCCATACCGGTGCGCACGACGGTGACCGGCCCGCTCGCGCCGCCGCGCTCGCCCAGGCGCAGGGCGAGGTGCTCGATGCCGAGCGCGCAGGCGATCAGCAGCGGTGCGGCGTCGGGCTGGCGGCCCATCAGCCCTCCCCGGCCCCGGCCAGCGAGCCCTTCCCGGCCTGGGCGCGGGGGCTCTCCCCCAGACGGACCACCGAGCCCTTCACTGCCTCGGCGGGCCGGTTCTTCCCGGGCCCGTCGAAGGGGTCGCCGTGGACATAGCGGCCGAGAGCGGTGAGCGGGAAGACCTGCCGGTAGAGGTGGTAGTTGATGGAGAAGTCCCAGGGGAAGCCGGTGCCGGTGAAGTACGGCTCGTCCCAGGAGCCGTCCTCCCGCTGGGTCTCGGCGAGCCAGCGCACCCCCCGCTCGACGGCCTTGGAGTCCCGTCCCCCGGCCGCGAGCAGCGCCATCAGCGCCCACGCGGTCTGCGAGGCGGTCGAGGCGCCGCTCCCGCTCCAGCTCTTGGTGTCGGAGTAGGAGCGCAGATCCTCGCCCCAGCCGCCGTCCTCGTTCTGCACGGACTCCAGCCAGCCGACGGCCCGGCGGATCGCCGGGTGCGAGCGGGGGATGCCGGCGGCGGTGAGGGCGGGCACCACCGAGCCGGTGCCATAGATGTAGTTGACGCCCCAGCGCCCGAACCACGAGCCGTCCGGCTCCTGTTCGGCGAGCAGCCAGGCGATGCCGCGCCGGGTGCGCGGATCGTCGGCCAGCCCCTCGACGGCGAGCATCTCCACGACGTGGGCGGTGACATCCGCCGAGGGCGGGTCGATGACCTCGCCGAAGTCGCAGAAGGGCAGCTTGTTGGGGAACGGGCTGGTGTTGTCGGCGTCGAAGGCGCCCCAGGCCCCGTCCTTGGACTGCATGCCGAGCTGCCAGCGCACCCCGCGCGCGACCGCCCGCTCCAGCCGCTCCTTGTCGGGGTGGCGGACCCGGCGCAGCGCGAGGACGACCTCGGCGCTGTCGTCGATGTCGGGGTAGTTGTCGTTGTGGAACTCGAACGCCCAGCCGCCGGGCGGCAGTCCGGGCCGGCGCACCGACCAGTCGCCGGGCCGTACGACCTGTTCGCTGATCATCCAGTCGGCGGCCTTGACCAGTTGCGGATGGTCGGCGGGGACGCCCGCGTCGGCGAGCGCGATGGTGGCCAGGCAGGTGTCCCAGACCGGGGACTGGCAGGCCTCGATCATCCGGGCGCCGTCCTCGCGCCACACCGCGTAGCGGTCCAGGGACTCCAGTCCCGCCCGCATCACGGGGTGTTCGAGGTCGTAGCCGAGCAGATGCAGGGCCATGATCGAGTACACGGCGGGTGGCTGGATGCCGCCCCAGCAGCCGTCGTTCTCCTGCCGCTCGATGATCCAGCGGGCGGCGGTGTTCATGGCCGCCTTGCGCAGGGCGCGCGGGGCGACCTTGTGGTAGAGGTGCAGCGCCTTGTCGAGGCGCTGGAAGAGGCCGTCCCAGCTGGCGGCGGGGGCGAGCGGTGTGGCCGGGTTGGGCCGGGCGGGGTCGATGTGCAGTTCGTCGAGCGGGAAGGGCGCCGGGCGCACCGGCCGCTTGGCGGCGACGATGGTGAGCGGCACGATCGTCTGCCGGGCCCAGCAGCCGAAGTCGTAGATGTTGAGCGGCACCCACTTCGGGAAGTAGATGATCTCCGGCGGGAGTTCGGGCAGGTCCTCCCATTTCCACCAGCCGAACAGGGCGAGCCAGACCCGGGTGAAGACCCGGGCGCGGGCCATGCCGCCCTGGGTGCGGATCCAGGCCGCGGCTCTCGCCATGTGCGGGGCGTCGGGTGTGTCCCCGGCCAGCCGGAGGGCGATGTACGCCTCGATGGTGGTGGACAGTTCGCCGGGTCCGCCGAGGAAGGTGGCCCAGGTGCCGTCCTCGCGCTGCTCGCCGCGGATGAAGAGGGCGGCGGCTCGGGTGGTGGACTCGTCGCGGATGCCGAGGAACTGACGCAGCAGCAGATCCTCGGCGTCCATGGTGACATTGGTTTCCAGGTCGCCCTTCCACCAGCCCTGGGCGTCCTGTTGGGAGAGCAGGAAATCCGTGGCGCGCGATGTCGCGCGCCGTGCGGCATCTTGGACCCCGGCCGTGACGGGGGTGGTGCTTTCGCTGGCCGCGGCAGCGCGGGGCGGCAGGGCCCCGGTGCTTCCGTCGGTCGTCGCTGTCATGGCTTCCCCTTCGTGCAGTGTGCAAGTGGTGCGTCTGCTGGGTCCGCCGTCGGCCGGTACGCTCGCTCTGCTCGCTGTACCGGCCGGCGACTACGCGAGGATGTTTCGACCGATAGTGATCATCTCTTTCGTACGACGACGAAGTCGGCGAGCGCCGTGAACCGTGCCCGCACCGCGTCGGGCATGTCGATGGCGTCGAGGGCTTCGATGGCGGTGAGGTGCTGACGGCGGGCTTCCGCGGCGGTCCATTCCCGGCCGCCGGCCTCGTCGATGAGGGCGGCGCGGGCGGCGAACTCCTCCTCGGAGAAGTTCTCGAAGTCGCTGCTCTTGGCGTCCGCGGCGAGGATGTCGCCGAGCCGCTCGGAGGCGGGGCCGCCCGCGGCGAGCGCGGCGACGACGGGCAGGGACTTCTTGCGCTGGCGCAGATCGCTCCACGCCTGCTTGCCGGTGGCCTCCGGGTCGCCCCAGATGCCGAGGAGGTCGTCCACGGCCTGGAAGGCGAGGCCCAGGTGGTAGCCGTATTTCTCCAGGGTGTCGGCGGTGCGGTCGTCCGCGCCGCCGAGCACGGCGCCGATGGAGCTGGCACAGGCCAGCAGGGCGCCGGTCTTGTTGCCCTCCATCTCCAGACACTCCTCGACGCTGACGCGGTCGCGGTGCTCGTAGGAGATGTCCTGGGCCTGCCCGTCGATCAGGGCACGGGTGGCGGTGGTCAGCCGGCGGGTGGCGCGGCCGGCCTCGACGGTGCCCAGTTGCAGCAGCACGTCGTTGGCCAGCGCGAACAGGGCGTCGCCGACGAGGATCGCCTGGGCGGGGCCGTGCACCTTCCACACGGTGTCGCGGTGGCGGCGCTGTTCGTCGCCGTCCATCAGGTCGTCGTGCAGCAGGGAGAAGTTGTGCACGAGTTCGACGGCGACGGCGCCGGGCACGCCGGTCTCGGGCGGGGCGCCGGTGACTTCGGCGGAGAGCACGGCGAGGGCGGGGCGCACCGCCTTGCCGCCGTCGCCGTCGGCGGGCTTGCCCTGGGCGTCGATCCAGCCGAAGTGGTAGGCGGCGACGGTGTCCATGGGCGGGGCCAGGCGGTCCACGGCCGCCCGCAGTACCGGCGTGGCCAGGGTCCGGCCGCGCTCCAGCAGCGCGGACACGTCCACCGCGGGCCATCCAGCGGCCTTCGGGGCCGGGGGCACAGTGGGCACAGTCTCTCCTTCTGTCACGGTGCCGGCGGTGCCAGCGATGCCGGCGATGCCAGTGGTACCGGCGGTGCCGCCAGTACCGGCGGTACTGGCGGTACGGGGGCCCGCCGCGCGCGGGGTGGATCTCACGCGGCCTCCTCGATGTCGAAGAGGCGGGCGGGGCGCGGCCGGCCCAGGGCGCGCAGCGCGGCGTCCGCCGCGCTGACGCCGCTGCGGACCGCACCCTCCATGGTCGCGGGCCAGCCCGTGGCGGTCCACGCTCCGGCCAGGTACAGGCCGGGGGTTCTGGTGCGGGCGCCGGGCCGGAGCCGGGCGACGCCGGGGGCGGGAGCGAAGGTGGCGGTGCGCTCGCGGGTCACGAAGAAGTCCCGTACCCCGGCGCCGCGGGTCAGCGGCAGCAGCCGGGCCAGCTCGGGCAGATAGCGCTCGCGCAGCTCGGCGACCGGCAGGTCGATCTCCTCCTGCGCGGCGGACTGGGACAGCGCGAGGTACTGGCCCTCCTTCAGGCCGGAGGCGTCGGTGCGGTCGAACACCCACTGCACGGGGCTGCCGAGAGCGGCGAGGAACGGGGCGTCGAGCACCTTGCGGTCGTAGACCACATGGACGTTGAGGATGGGCGCGGTGCCGATCTCCAGGAGCCGGCCGGGGGCGTCGAGCGCGCCGTCGGGCAGCAGGTCGTGCGTCTCGCGCTGCGGCACGGCGAGGACGACCGCGTCGGCCTCGATGCTCTCGCCGGGAACCTCGACGCTCCACCGGCCGTTGGTGTGGGGGGAGACGGAGGTGACGCGTGAACGGACCTCGGTACGTACGCCCGCGGAGTCGAGCGCCTTGCGGGCCAGCCGGTCGTGCAGTTCCCCCAGGGGTACATGCGCCCAGCCGATGTCGGCGGCGCCCGGGGCGGACAGCAGACCGGTCTTGAACACCATCGCGGCGAGCGCCAGTGAGGCGTCGCCCGCGACCGCGTTGAGGGTGGCGACCCCGACCAGGTCCCACAGGGCCTCGATGGCACGCGCCGACTGGCCGTGCGCGGCCAGCCAGCTGCCGAAGTCCTGCCGGTCCAGGGCCGGATCGGCGAGGTCGAGCCCCTTCAGCGCGAGTGCGGCGCGGCCCACCTTGGACCGCTCGGCGAGCGAGAGATGCGGGTACGTCGCGAGCGTGCGCCCCAGATGCAGGGGTGCCGGAAGCGCGTCGCGCCGGAGTCTGCCCAGCCGCCGTCCCTCGGGGCGGTCGGCGTCGACGACGGGTACGTCGAGGCGGTCCTGGAGCGGCGCGAGTGCCGTGCCGTCGATCCGGTCGAGGAACCACCGGTAGGCGGTGCAGCAGCGCATGTACACGTGCTGGCCGTTGTCGACGGTCAGTTCGCCGCGCTGGAAGGAGAAGGCGAGACCGCCGAGGCGTGGCCTGCTTTCGAGGAGGGTGACGCGTACGCCCGCGTCCGCGAGGGCGAGGGCCGCGGTGACGCCCGCGAGGCCGCCGCCGACGATCACCGCGTGGCGGGTGGGCCCAGTGGTGCCGTCAGGCATGACGCGCCCTCCCTGCGAGGTGGTGACGGGTGGTGGGGCGGGTGCGCGTGTTCCGTTGCCGGTCGCGCGGTTCTCCGCGCCCCTGGGTGACATGGCCGGGCCGTCTCTGACATCGTGCGGGTTGTTCAGTCAGGGACGCGGGGCGTGGCCGCTGGGTTGCCCCGGGTTTCCCTCCCTCGGTGCTCTGTCCCAGGTCGTCCATCAAGCGCGCCTCCTGACGGTCCTCCGGGTGACATTGCGGGTGTCGAGCCCGGACAGTCCGCGTACGGCGACGTACGCCTTCTCGCGTCCGGGCAGCGAGACCCGGCCGCGCAGCACGGCCTCGGGGTCGCGTTCGATGCGGTCGAGCAGCCTGCGGTAGATACCGGCCATGGCGGCGACACAGGCGCCGCTGCGCCGGTCGAGCATGGGCAGCAGCCGGTAGCCCTCGGCGAAAAGGGCACGGGCGCGGCGTACTTCGAAGTGCACGAGTCCGGCGAAGTCGGCGCCCTCCGGCGGGACCGGTGCGGTGAACCCGGCCGAGCAGCCGAACTTGGCGAGGTCGTCGGCCGGCAGATAGGTGCGCCCGCCCTCGGCGTCCTCGCGCACGTCCCGCAGGATGTTGGTGAGCTGGAGGGCGAGGCCGAGGGTGTCGGCGTACTCGGGGGCCCGCTCGGCGCCGCGCGCGCCGGGTTCCGTGCCGAACACACCGAGCGAGATACGGCCGATGGCGCCCGCGACACAGCGGCAGTAGCCCTTGAGGTCGTCCCAGGTCTCGTAGGTCTCGCCGCGTACGTCCATCTGGACGCCGTCGATCAGTTCGTCCAGGCCGTGGAGCGGGATGGGGAAGGCCGCGGCGGCGTGGGTGAGGGCGACGGCGACGGGGTCGGTGTCGTCCTCGTCGACACCGCCGTCGCGGACGCGGGCGAGCAGGGCCCGGGTCTCGCCCAGCCGTTCCGCCTTGACGTCGTCCGCCAGCTCGCCGTCGCCGATGTCGTCGACCCGGCGGGAGAACGCGTACAGCGCCGACATCGCCCGCCGTTTGGGCGTGGGCAGCAGCCGGATGCCGTAGGCGAAGTTCCTGGCCTGCTGGCCGGTGACGGTCTCGCAGTAGCTGTAGGCGGCGAGTACCGGTGCGGACACGGGCGGTGTCAGCTCCACGGTCCGGATCACCCCTCTCCTCGCAGAGTGACGCCCACCTGGCGCAGCAGCCGGAGCTTGCCGGGCTTGGGCGGGCCGGGAAGTACGTCGTATTCGGCGGCGGTGATCGCGTCGATCGCCGCCCTTCCCCCCGCCACGAACCCCGCGAGCAGCAGCCTGAGCCTGCCGTGGACGCTACCCACCAGGGGGGCGCCTTCATTCAGCAGATCGCGGGCGCGTTGCGCTTCGTAGGCGACCAGGGCGCGCACCGAAGCGCTCGCGCTTCTCGCGGCGAGATCGGATTCCTGGACGTGGAAGCGTTTCATGTCCTCGGCGGGCAGATAGATCCGGTCGCGGCCGAGGTCCTCGGCGACGTCCTGGAGGTGTTCGACGATCTGGAGCGCGGTGCAGATGGCGTCGGAGCGGCGGATCCGCTCGGGGGTCGAGGTGCCGGTGACGCCGAGGACGAGACGGCCCACGGGGTTGGCGGACAGCTCGCAGTAGGCGAGCAGGTCGTCGTAGGTCTCGTAGCGGCTGATCAGCTGGTCCTGGCGGTTGGCGGCGATCAGCGCGAGGAACGGCTCGGGGGTGAGGGCGCGGCGGTGGACCGTGGGCGCGAGGCGGCGCAGCAGGGGGTGGCGCGGGGTGCCGTCGAAGACCCGGCGCAGGTCCGTCTCGAAGGCGTCGAGGAGCTGGAGCCGGTCGTCGGCCCGGCCGGGTGCGACGCCGAGCAGGGCGGCGTCGAGGCCGCCGGGGGCGAGGTCGCCGTCGCCGATGTCGTCCACCAGCCGGGCGAAGCCGTAGACGGCCATCAGATCTTGGCGCCAGTCGCGGGGCAGGAAGAAGGGGGCCACGGGGAAGTTCTCGTCCGCTGCCTTGTCGAGCGTGTCGCGCTCCGGGTCCCGGGTGCGCGTCGCGTCCGCTGCCGTCATCGTTTGCTGCCCGGTGCGGGGACGGCACATGCTGCGAAGAGCTGGGGAGTTTCCGTAGCCATTGCCGTCACATCTCCCGTTCTACACTGCCTACCCAATACACACTATTTCGGACACGCCGCCCGACGCTCGCCGCAGCGGCATCGAGGGCGGGCGCGCGCATTATCGCCCTACTTGCCGCGATTCGGCACCTGTACAGCTTACGTTGTACAACGCATCGCGCACCGTGGGGGTGTCCGGCGCATCACAACAACACACCGATTGGCTCCAAGATTCCTAAGCCGGGCCACAGTTGACGTTTCCTTTGCAGACGCGGGGGGCGGGGGGCGGCGGGGGGGGGGGGGCGCGGGGC
>NZ_JBHYUG010000084.1:19006-36172 GCF_042749375.1 Streptomyces sp. NPDC059477
AACACCCGCTCGGTGACCACATATACCCCCCCGCGGCCCTTTTTGTGCTCTTATCTGGCGCGGGGGCGGCCCCCCCGGCTCCGGGGGCGGGGGCCCCCCCGGGCCTGGGACGGGCTATCTGCCCGTGAATTTCTCGTACTCCTTGAGGACCTCTTCGGTGGGTCCGTCCATCCGGAGTTCACCCCGTTCCAGCCACAGCACGCGGTTGCAGGTGTCGCGGATCGACTTGTTGTTGTGACTCACCAGGAAAACGGTGCCCGCTTCTTTGCGCAGTTCCCGGATGCGGTCCTCGGAACGCTTCTGGAACTTGCGGTCCCCGGTGGCCAGGGCCTCGTCGATCATCAGGACGTCATGGTCCTTGGCGGCGGCGATGGAGAAACGGAGCCGGGCGGCCATGCCGGAGGAATATGTCCGCATCGGGAGGGTGATGAAATCGCCCTTCTCGTTGATACCGGAGAAGTCGACGATGCCCTCGTAGCGCTCCCTGATCTGTTCCCGGGACATGCCCATCGCCAGCCCGCCCAGGATGACGTTGCGCTCGCCCGTCAGATCGTTCATCAGGGCCGCGTTCACGCCGAGCAGCGAGGGCTGGCCGTCGGTGTAGACCTTGCCCGACTCGGCCGGGAGCAGTCCGGCGATGGCACGCAGCAGGGTGGACTTGCCGGAGCCGTTGGAGCCGATCAGGCCGACGGCCTCGCCCCGGTAGGAGGTGAAGGACACCCCGCGCACGGCGTGCACCTTGCGCACCCCGCGCGGTTCGCCGCCGCGCTTGAGTATCCGGCTGAGCGCGGCGGTGGCGCTGCCCTTGCCGGTCTTGGCGCCGTTGACCCGGTAGACGATGTGCAGATCGTCGGCGATGACGGTGGGGATCTGCGCCCCGTGCGGTTGCTCAGCCACGGCCGTACTTCTCCTCCGCCTTCCAGAAGTACACGAAGCCGCCGACCGCGAACAGCAGCGCCCAGCCGCAGGCGATCGCCCAGACGTGGTCGGGCAGGTTCTGCGGGCCGTAGTCCTCGATCAGCGCGAAGCGGATCAGGTCCATGTACACGGCGGCCGGGTTCCACTGGAGGATGTTCGCGATCCAGGACGGCTTGTTGGCCAGCATGATCGGGATGGAGTACATCACCCCGGACGCGTACATCCACGTACGCATCACGAACGGCATCAGCTGGGCCAGGTCCGGGGTGGCCGAGCCGGCCCGCGCCATGATCAGGGCGAGGCCGGTGTTGAACATGAACTGAAGGGCCAGCGCGGGCACGATCAGCAGCCAGGACATGTCCGGGTAGCTGCCGAACGCGACGGTGACCGCGAACAGCACGATCATGGAGAACAGCAGCTGCTGGAGCTGCTGGAGGGCGAACGAGATCGGCAGCGAGGCCCGTGGGAAGTGCAGCGCCCGCACCAGGCCGAGGTTCCCGGAGATCGCCCGCACGCCCGCCATCACCGAGCTCTGCGTGAAGGTGAACACGAACACGCCGGTGACCAGGAACGGGATGTACACCTCCTGGCTCATGCCGCGGTCGGCCTGGAGGATCACACCGAAGATGAAGAAATAGACCGCCGCGTTCAGCAGCGGGGTGACCACCTGCCACAGCTGGCCGAGCTTCGCCTGGCTGTACTGGGCGGTGAGCTTGGCCCGGGAGAACGCCAGGATGAAGTGGCGGCGGTCCCAGAGCCGGCGGACGTACTCGACGAGGGAGGGCCGGGCGCCGCTGACGGTCAGGCCGTACTTCGCGGCGAGCCGTTCCGCGGACAGCGACTCGTCGGGCGACACGGGCGCGCTCACCGCGACCGTGGCGTCATGCGTTGTCTCACTCACAAGGGGAAACTTTCGTCTTCGATGTGCGCGGCCCCGGGCGGGCCCGGCACAGGGCGGCGGCCCGCCGGGCCATCGCCCCGGGCACCCGTCGGGGACGAGCTTGTCAGATCACCGGAGGCCGGCCCAGTCGGGTCAGCCGCCACACGGTACGCCACTTCATGGGGCGCCGCGGACCGCACGGAGTGGTCCAGCCCTCGCGGAAGCCGCCGAACCAGGCGCGCAGCGCCGAGCGCGAGGGGCGGCGGGCCAGGGTGAGCAGCAGCCAGACGCCGAGATAGACGGGGACGAGGGCCGCGGGCAGATTGCGCCGGGCCAGCCAGACCCGGTTGCGGGCGACCATGCGGTGGTAGACCGCGTGCCGGGAGGGGGCCGTCGTCGGGTGGTGGAGCACCATGTCGGAGCGGTAGTCGATCATCCAGCCGGCGTCCAGGGCCCGCCAGGCCAGGTCGGTCTCCTCATGGGCGTAGAAGAATTCGTCGGGCAGCGCGCCGACCTCGGCGAGGACCTGGGTGCGCACCGCGTTGGCGCCGCCGAGGAAGGTGGTGACCCGGGAGGAACGCATCGGGTCGGCGGCCCGCAGCCGGGGGACGTGGCGGCGCTGGGTCTGCCCGGTGTCGGGGTCGGCTATGCGGAAGCTGATGATGCCGAGCCGCGGGTCGGTGGTGAAGGCGGTACGGCACAGTTCGGCGGTGTCGTGCTGGGCGAGCAGCCCGTCGTCGTCCAGGAAGAGCAGGATGTCGACGTCCCGCCCGCCCGGTCCGAACGCCTCGATGCCGACATTGCGGCCCCCGGGTATGCCGAGGTTCTCGGGCAGCTCGATCGTGCGCACGCCGGGCGGCAGCTCCGGGACGGGCGAGCCGTTGCCGACCACGACCACCTCGACGGGGGCGCCGTCCTGCTTGGTTATGGAGTCCAGCAGGGCGCGCAGTTCGTCGGGGCGGTTGCCCATGGTGATGACGACGGCGCCGACCTTGGGGGTGCCCGGGACCTGGGAGGGCGTGCCGGGCCGCGCCGGGCCGTTCGCCGCGTTCACCGGAGCCTGCTCGACGCGAGGACGGACACCAGGTGCAGCAGGGTCTGGAGCACGGCGATCCCGGCGAGTACGGCGGTGCCCAGGCGGGTGAAGAAGAGGTCGCCGCGGGAGGCGTCCAGGATCGCCAGGAGCAGGATCAGCAGGGTCGCCTCGATGCCCAGGATCAGCCGGTGGAACTTGAGGGCGGCGGCGGCCCTGCGGGCGAGCGCCATGCCGGAGGAGCGGGGCTCGGCGGCGGCCTCCTGGACCGGCGGCAGCCCGCCCTGGTGCCGGGCGACACCGACCAGGTCGGTCTCCGCCTTGATCAGGATGGCGCCGAGGGCGGCGAGGGTGCCCAGGAACGCCCACAGCCAGTCGATCCGGCCGCTCCCCCACACATCGGCCGCGCGCAGCCCGAGCCCGACCAGGACGGCCGCGTCGGTGAGGTAGGCGCCGACCCGGTCCAGATAGACCCCGCCCAGGGAGTACTGCTTCTTCCAGCGGGCGATCTCGCCGTCCACGCAGTCCAGCAGCAGATACAGCTGGACCATGAGCACGCCGAGCAGGGCGCCGGTGATGCCCGGCACCAGCAGGGCGGGGAGCGCGAGCACACCGCACACGGTCATCAGGTACGTGAGCTGGTTGGGCGTGACCCTGGTGTTCACCAGGTAGCGGTCGACGCGCAGCGACACCTCACGCATGTAGAGGCGTCCCGCCCAGTGCTCACCGCTGCGCCGGTCCTTGACCCCGGCGGGGTGCACGACCGGCCTGAGTTCAGCTACCGATGGCCTTGACATAGTCGGCGTAGATGTCCTTGATCTGGTGGGTGTTCAGGTCGAGGTGCTCAAGAATCGTGTAGCGGCCGGGCCGGGTCCGCGGCGCGTACTCCACGACCCGGACGAACTCCTCCTCGGTGAAGCCGATCTCCTGGGGCAGCACCGGCAGTCCGTGCCGGCGCAGCACCGCGGCCAGGTAGGCGGACTCCTCGTGGGCGCCGCGCAGATACATGGCGAAGGCCGCGCCGAGACCGCACTGCTCGCCGTGGGCGGCGGCCCGCCTCGGGTACAGCAGGTCGAAGGCGTGGTTGATCTCGTGGCAGGCGCCGGAGGAGGGCCGGGAGTCGCCGGAGACGGACATGGCGATGCCGCTGAGCACCAGCGCCTCGGCCAGCACCTGGAGGAAGTCGTTGTCGCCGATGCCGCCCGGGTGGCGCAGTACGGCCTCACCGGCCTGGCGGGCCATGGCGGCGGCGAGGCCGTCGATCTTCTCGCCCTTGACCCGGTGGGCCAGCTCCCAGTCGCGGATCGCGGAGATGTTGGAGACGGCGTCGCCGATCCCGGCGCGCACGAAGCGGGCCGGGGCCTCGCGGATGACGTCGAGGTCGATGACGACGGCGATCGGGTTGGGCACACCGTAGGAGCCGCGCCCGGCGTCGTTGTCGAGGGTGGCGACCGGCGAGCACAGTCCGTCGTGGGCGAGGTTGGTCGGTACGGCGACCAGGGGCAGCCCGACCCGGGCCGCGGCGAACTTGGCACAGTCGATGATCCGGCCGCCGCCGAGGCCGACGAGGGCGTCGAAGTGCCCGGCCTTGATGTCGCCGGCCAGCCGCACGGCGTCGTCCAGGGTGCCGCCGCCGACCTCGAACCAGGTGGCGCCGGGCAGCGAGGGCGCGACCCGCTCGCGCAGCCGGGCGCCGGAGCCGCCGCTGACGGCTATGGCGAGCTTGCCGGAGTGCGATATGCGCTCGTCGGCGAGGACGGACGCCAGGTCGTCCAGGGCACCCGGGCGGATGTCGACGACGACGGGTGAGGGGATGAGCCTGGTCAGTACCGGCACGCGATCTCCCGTCCCCGGGCGAGGTCGTCGTGGTTGTCGATCTCGACCCAGTCGACGTCGCCGATGGGCGCCACGTCGATCCGGAAGCCGCGGTCGACCAGGTCCTGGTAGCCGTGCTCGTAGAACTGCTGCGGGTCCGACTCCCAGACCCTGCGCAGCGCGTCGCCGAGGTCGGGGGCCGCGTCGCCCTCGATGAGGGTCACGCCTATGTACTCGCCGGTGGCCTCGGCCGGGTCCATCAGCTTGGTTATCCTGCGCACGCCCCGCTCGGGGTCCACGACGACCTTCATCTCCTCGTCGGCGAGGGACTTCACGGTGTCCAGCGCGAGGATGATCCGCTTGTCGCCGCCGCGCGCGGCGAGCAGGGTCCGCTCGACGGAGACCGGGTGGACGGTGTCGCCGTTGGCGAGGATCACCCCGTCCTTGAGGGCGTCACGGCCGCACCACAGGGAGTAGGCGTTGTTCCACTCCTCGGCCTTGTCGTTGTCGATGAGGGTGAGCTTGAGGCCGTACGTCTTCTCCAGCGCGGCCCTGCGCGCGTAGACCGCCTCTTTGCGGTAGCCGACGATGACGGCGGCCTCGGTCAGGCCGATCTCGGCGAAGTTGGCGAGGGTCAGGTCCAGCACGGTCGGTTCGCCCTCGACGCCCTCGGGCCCCACCGGCACCAGCGCCTTGGGCAGGGTGTCGGTGTAGGGGCGCAGACGCCGGCCGGCGCCTGCCGCCAGCACGAGGCCGATCATGCGGGTTCTCCTTCGTCGTGTACGGCGGGTGCCCCGGCCCGGTGGGAGGCCACCCAGAAGCGGACGCTCTCGGCGACCACCACCAGGGCCACGGCCACGGCCAGGGCCGTGAGGGCGAGCGCGAACGCGTCGCCCGTGAGCAGCGCGGCGAGCAGGGTGACGAGCAGGACGCGTCCTTCTTGCCCCCCGGCGGTCCGCACCAGCCAGGCCGGTGGCGCCCCGGCGTTCCCGCGGATGCGGTAGACCGTGTCGTAGTGATGGTAGGCGACGGCCGCCACCAGCCCGAAAGCCGCCGGAAGCGCTCCGTTCACCTCCGCTTTGACCGCGAGGACGAGGACCGTGCCGTACTCGGCGGCGCGGAAGAGCGGCGGGACCAGCCAGTCCAGGGCGCCCTTGAGCGGCCGGTACAGCGCCTGACCGGCGGTGATCGCGTAGACGAGGGCGCCCGCGACCGGCGCCCAGGTGACGCCGGAGAAGAGCGAGACGGCGAGGACGGCGGTGCCGGCCCCGGCGACCAGGAGGGGGGAGCCGAGCCGGACGCGGGTGATCCGGGCCACGCACCGGGCGAGCGGGCCGTTGTCGGCGAGGTCCGCGAGCGCCTGTGCCGCGCGGTCGGTGCGGCGCGCCTTGCGGGTGAGCGAGCGCAGCACCCGCCCGGCGGTGGTGTAGGTCGCGGCGAAGGCGCAGCCGATGAGCAGCGCGTAGAAGGTGATGCGGGGGGTGGTGAACGCGGTGAGCAGGGCGATCATGGCCCAGCGCTCGCCGATCGGCAGCACGATCATCCGGCGTACCCACACCGTCCAGCCGACGCTGTCGAGCTTGTCCGACAGGGCGGCGGTGGGGCTGGTGTTGGCGGTGGCGTCGTGGTTGGCCTCGTTGAAGGAGAAGTCCACGACATGGCGGCAGGTCTGGAGGACCATCGCGCCCAGCGCGAGGGCCCATACGTCGTCGCCGCCGCGGGCCGCGCCGAGGGCGAGTCCGGCGTAGTAGGCGTACTCCTTGGCCCGGTCGAAGGTGGCGTCGAGCCAGGCGCCGAGGGTGGAGTACTGGAGGGAGTAGCGGGCCAATTGGCCGTCGGTGCAGTCCAGCACGAAGGACGCGATCAGCAGCACGCCCGCCGCGGCGAAGCCGCCGCGCGTGCCGGTGGCCGCGCACGCGGCGGCGATCAGGGCGGTGAGCAGCGAGGCGGTGGTGACCTGGTTGGGGGTCAGCCCGCGCCGGGCGCACCAGCGGGCGAGATAGCGGGAGTAGGGGCTGACGCAGAAGGTGGTGAAGAAGCCGTCGCGGGCCTTGACGGCCGATTTGAGGCGTACGGCTTCGTCGTCGACGGCGGCCACCGACTGACGTGCCTCGTTGCGGGCCTGGGGGTCGGCCGGGACCTCGGCGACCAGGGTGCCCAGCTCGGGGCGGTGCACGGTGGCGCCGTCGTCCGTGAGGGCGGTGAGCACCCGGTCCGGGAGGCTGTCGATCAGGACGGCGGCCTCGGCGGAGCGTTCGCGGGCCAGCGCGCGGGTCAGTTCCTGGCGGCCGGACGCCTGGGCGGTGACGGCGCCGGGCACGGCGGCGAGCGGGAAGCGCGGGTCGGTCAGGCCGAGCCGCAGCGCGTGCGGGTGGCCCACGAAGCGGGCGTCCACCAGCGCGACCCGGTCCGCGCACGGGACCTCGGCGAGCAGCGTCTCGGCGTCGGCGGTACCGGAGGCGATGCGCACCTCGAAGCCGAGCGACCGCAGATCGCCCTCGATGGACGATCCCGGGACCGGCTGGCCGGTGAGGATAGCGGTCGACAACCGAACTCACTCCCTGGGTGCCGACGCGTCCGCGCCGGTCATGTGCATGGTGGGGGCGCCCCTTGGCTGCACCAGCCGGGCGGCATCCGGCAGAGGCTATCGGATGATCGGAAGACCACGTTCACCGCCCGTTCATGGTCCGGACGACGCCGTTTTGCCCTGCCTGCGCTGTCGATCATCATGCGGGATACACGGGTCGCCGTACAAAATCACACCGCAGAGGGGGCATTCCCGGGCGTTGATCCTGAACCCATCGGTAACCGGAGGTACGGGACCTCGGGACGCCTGCCGGGGGTGGCTGTCGGGCGGCGACTGCGGGGCGGGGTCCGGTCACCGCGCCGGAGGACCCGGGCCGCCTCGCCGTGACGGGTGCCGGCCGGCAGCGGCCCGGCTGTCCGTCCCCGGTGCCGCTCCGGGCGGTGAGGGAGGCGCCGTCGGTGCCGAGGTCGCCGCCGAGGGTGGTGCCCTCGGAGACGGAGTACGGGAAGCCGCCGGGCGACGAGGTCGTTGCGGCGGGGGACGGCCCGACCGGGCCCCGCGTCGGAGGGCCGGGCCGCTGCGCCGCGACGGGTGTCGCCGGGGCCGTGGGCGTGGCCGTGCGTCGCGGCTGCGCGAGGGGCGGCGTCGCGGGGCGCGGGGTCGGCCGGGCGGGCCGCGAACGGGCTGGGCCGGACGGCCCTGCGCACAGGGCCCGTCGTGGTCGGGTCGGCGCGGCGCGCCCCCGGCTCCAGCCCGCCCGGACGATCACCCACATGGCCTGACCTGCGATTCGTTTCCGCAGGTCAGGGCACATGACAACGGTGTTCACTGCCGCGTTGCCACATACCCCCCACCCGTAGTTCACTGTGGGCGCGGGCCGATCACGGGCCGATCACACTGGAGGCGGTTTTTCATGGGCGCTGGGCACGATCACGGGCACTCGCACGGCCCGCCGGCGGGCAGCGGTACGGCGGCGTCGGCGTACCGGGGACGGCTGCGGATCGCGCTGGGGATCACGATCACCGTGATGGTGGTGGAGATCGTCGGTGGCATCCTCGCCGACTCGCTCGCGCTGATCGCGGACTCCGCGCACATGGCGACGGACGCGGTGGGGCTCGGGATGGCGCTGCTGGCGATCCACTTCGCCAACCGGCCGCCCAGCGAGCGGCGCACCTTCGGGCTGGCCCGCGCCGAGATCCTCGCCGCGCTCGCCAACTGTCTGCTGCTGCTCGGCGTCGGCGGTTATGTGCTGTACGAGGCGATCCAGCGGTTCATCACCCCGGCCGAGACCGAGGGCGGGATGACCATCGTGTTCGGCGTGATCGGCCTGGTCGCCAACATGATCTCGCTGTCGCTGCTGGTGCGCGGCCAGAAGGAGAGCCTGAACGTGCGCGGCGCCTTCCTGGAGGTCGCGGCGGACGCGCTGGGCTCGCTGGCGGTGATCGTCTCGGCGCTGCTGATCCTCACCACCGGCTGGCAGGCCGCCGACCCGGTCGCCTCGCTGGTGATCGGCCTGATGATCGTGCCGCGCACGCTCAAGCTGCTGCGCGAGACGCTGGACGTGCTGCTGGAGTCGGCCCCCAAGAGCGTCGACATGGCGCAGGTGCGCTCGCACATACTGGCGCTGGAGGGCGTCGAGGACGTGCACGATCTGCACGCCTGGACCATCACCTCGGGCATGCCGGTGCTCTCCGCCCATGTGGTGGTCCGCACGGAGGTGCTCAACGCGATCGGCAACGAGAAGATGCTGCACGAGTTGCAGGGCTGCCTCGGCGACCACTTCGACGTGGAGCACTGCACCTTCCAGCTGGAGCCGAGCGGGCACGCGGAGCATGAGCCGGGGTTGTGCCACTGACCCGGCGACGGGAGCGGCGGGGGCGTGTCCGCCGGGGTGCACCACCCGTCCCGTCGTTCACGCCCCTGTCCCTGACGGTTCCCTTCCCGGCCCGCCGGGCAGGATGGCCTCCGGGCCCGTGGAGGGCGTCCGTGCCGGGCGGGGGACATGCCGGGAGCGCCCGGGAAGTGCCGGTCGCGGCCCGCTTCGTACGGCAGACTGGGGCGAGGACCGAGGCGAAGGATGGGTATGCCGATCACACCTGCCACCGCGACGCACAGCTCGTCGAACGGCACCGCGGAATCGATCATGCTGGAACTGGTCGACGAGAGCGGTGTGACCATCGGCACCGCGGAGAAACTCGCCGCCCACCAGCCACCCGGACAGCTGCACCGGGCGTTCTCGGTGTTCCTGTTCGACGAGCGCGGACGGCTGCTGCTCCAGCAGCGGGCGCTCGGCAAGTATCACTCTCCCGGTGTCTGGTCGAACACCTGCTGCGGTCACCCCTACCCCGGTGAGGCGCCGTTCGCGGCGGCGGCCCGGCGGACGTACGAGGAGCTGGGGGTCTCGCCGTCGCTGATGGCCGAGGCGGGCACGGTGCGCTACAACCACCCGGACCCGGCGTCCGGCCTGGTGGAGCAGGAGTACAACCATCTCTTCGTCGGCATGGTGCAGGCACCGCTGCGGCCGGATCCGGAGGAGGTCGGCGAGACCGTGTTCGTGACGCCGGAGGAACTGGCCGAGCGGCATGAGAAGGACACCTTCTCGTCCTGGTTCATGACCGTGCTGGACGCCGCCCGCCCCGCCGTCAGAGAGCTGACCGGCCCGGCGGCGGGCTGGTAGGACCGCCGGGCCGGCCGGGCGCGCCGCGAGGCGTCAGAGCGCGCCCGCGGGCTTCAGCGGCAGGGCGGCCCAGATCACCTTGCCGCCGCTCGCGGTGTGCTCGACGTCGCACACCCCGCCCGCCTCCCGGGCGATCTCCGTCACCAGCAGCAGCCCCCGCCCGCCCGTCCGGCCGTGATCGGCCTCCAGGGCGGTCGGGCGGTAGGGGTGGTTGTCCTCCACGGACACCCGCACCCACTCCGCGCCCACCGCCACCTCGACGGCGAGCACCGGCGACAGCAGTGCCGCGTGCCGGACCGCGTTCGTGACCAGCTCCGAGACGATCAGCAGCAGGCCGTGGGCCACGTCCTCGGTGACCGGTACCCCCTGACGCAGCAGCAGGTCCCGCACCGCGTGCCGGGCCTGCGGGACCGAGGCGTCCACGGCGGGGGCGGTGAACCGCCAGACCCCTTCGTACGGCAGTGGCCGCGGGACGCCGGCCTCAAGGGGTCTTTCCACGCCGCCGGCCACGCGCGGACCGGCCCCGGGCCCATGGTCGTCCATTGTCCGGTCGCCACCCTTGCACTCGATTGTCACCACACGACGAGTGTTGAGAACCCACCGCCCCGGCCCACCGAGCTGAACTGAAGTCAGCGCTTATCGAACACTTCTGATCGTTGGCGTATGACGCGGTCGGCTCAGGGACTGCTCCTGACTCCTGGTGCCAATTTCGCGAACTATTCGGGTTGTACGGGTTTGACCCCGCCGTCGCCCGATTCATCCCCGGCGAGCCCGTCGGGCACCCTCGCGGCGGTCCGCCGGCCGCCGAAACCGGAGGCGATCAGGCCGAGCCCGTCGAAGAGCAGCGCAAGCGAGAGGAAGGCGCCGATCACATAGCGGCTGCCGCTCGGCCAGGACCCCAGCACCAGGGCGCCGAGCAGCAGGTCGACGGCGCCCAGCAGCAGCGTCCAGCCGAACTGCGGGCCGCGCACGACGAGGCTGCCGACCAGCCGGTACAGCCCGGCCGACAGGAAGAGCAGCGCGGCGAACAGGGCGAGCGCGTCGGCGGCGGCGTCCGGACTGCGCAGGATCACCACCCCGGCGGCCAGGTTCAGGGCGGCGACGATCACGCCGAGCCAGAAGAAGCCGGTGCCGCGCGCCTGCACGGAGTGCAGCAGGCCGACCGCCCCACCGAACAGCAGCAGCCAGCCGAACAGCAGCATCGAGGTGAGGGTGGCGAAGGCGGCGTAGAAGAGGCCGATCAGCCCGGCGACGACCAGCAGCACCCCCAGCGCACCGAGCCACCCGAAGCCGCGGTGCGGCCTCGCCGCCTCGGCCTTCGCGGATCCGGCCATCGGACCTCCGTGGATCGGGCACCGCCCCAGAACCCGGCCGCCGGGCCATGGGCACGGCGTCACGCGGCCCCTTCCCGAGCGTACGTTCGGCGGGCACGGATAGCATCCGGCGCATGGAGCCGCAGCTGCTGCACACCGTCAACGACTCGGTCGCCACCGTCGTCATCCACCACCCGGCCCGGCGCAACGCCATGACGGCGGCGATGTGGCGGGCGCTGCCGCCGCTGCTGGGGACGCTGGCCGCCGACCCCGCCGTACGGGCGCTGGTGCTGACCGGGGAGGGCGGCACGTTCTGTGCCGGGGCCGACATCACCGGGCTGCTGGACGCGCCCGACGAGGCGCGGGAGCTGGCGGTGGCCGCCGAGGAGGCGCTCGCGGCGTTCCCGAAGCCGACGCTGGCGGCGATCCGGGGGCACTGCGTGGGCGGTGGGGCGCAGCTGGCGGCGGCCTGCGATCTGCGGTTCGCGCGGGAGGGGGCGCTGTTCGGGGTGACGCCCGCGAAGCTGGGGATCGTCTACCGGGCCTCGTCCACCCGGCGGCTGGTGGCGCTGGTGGGTCCGGCCACCGCCAAGTACCTGCTGTTCTCGGGCGAGTTGATCGACGCGGACCGGGCGCTGCGGACGGGGCTGGTGGACGAGGTGCTGCCGGATGGTGAACTCGGCAAGCGGGTCGCCGAGTTCACCCGGATCCTGGCGTCGCGCTCCCTGCTGACGCAGGCGGCGGCGAAGGAGTTCGCGAACGGCCGCACGGACCGCGACGCGCACTGGGAGGAGCAGTCGCGCGGCAGCGGGGACCTCGCCGAGGGGGTGACGGCGTTCCTGGAGCGCCGCGCGGCGCGCTTCGACTGGACGGTGCCTATGTCAGCAGGAACCGGCTCTGGGAGCTGAGCGCCGCCACGATGTGCGCGGGCGCCTTGTGCGGTGACCCGGCGTCGTAGGGCGGCTGCGGGTCGTACTCCGTGACGAGCTGGACGGTCTGGGCGAAGTCGTCGCCCGCGATCCGGCCGAGCAGGGTCAGGCCCATGTCGATGCCGGCGGAGACCCCGGCCGCGGTGACGTACTTGCCGTCGACGACGACCCGCTCGCCGGTCGGTTCGACGCCGTAGCGGGTCAGGTGCTCCAGGGCCAGCCAGTGGGAGGTGGCCCGGCGGCCGGTCAGCAGGCCCGCGGCGGCCAGCAGCAGGGAGCCGGTGCAGACCGAGGTGGTCCAGGTGCTGGTGGCGTCGGCGGTGCGCAGCCAGTCGAGCAGTACGGCGTTGTCCATCTGCTCGCTCTGCCCCGGACCGCCGGGCACCACCAGCAGATCCGGCGCGGGCACCTCCCCGAGACCACGGTCGGCGACCAGCGCCAGCGCGCCGGTGTCGGAACGCACCGGACCGGGCCGCTCGGCAACGAACACCAGTTCAGCCCCGGGGAGCCGACCGAGGGTCTCATAGGGCCCGACGGCGTCGAGGGCGGTGAAACGATCGAAGAGCAGGACGGCGATCTGCATGGGGGGCCTTTCGGGTTTCGGGTGGGGTGAGTGGGCGGGGGCTGTGGGCGGACGCCGGACGGGATCGGCGGGGGGCTGCGGGCGGACGCCGGGTGGGATCGGTGGGCAGGGAGTGAGCCGGGGGGCTGTGGGCTAGCGCCGGGAGGGGTCAGCGGGTCAGGTCAGCGGGCGGGCTTCGGATGGCATCGACGGGCGGGATCGGCGAGTCGGCTCAGCGGGCGGGCGTCCGGCGGAAGCGGCGGGCAGCGGCAGCGGGCGGCTGGGCGGGCGGGGGAGGCAGCGGCCCGGGTCAATGGGCGGGCCGCCGGGCGAGATCGGTGGGCAGGGTCAGCAGGCAGCGGCAGCGAGCAAGGCGCTCAGCGAGCGCCGGGCGGGAGCAGCGGCAGGGGTATCCGGCAGGCACCGGACGGGATCGGCGGGCGGAGTCGGCGGGCACGCGCCCGGCGGAAGCAACAGGGGGGATCAGCGGGCGGACGGGGGCAGCCGATCGGGTCGACGGGCGGACGCCGGGTGGGGTCGACGGAAGGGATCGGCGAGCCGAGCGGCGGGCGCCCGGTGAGATCAGCGGGCTGGGTCGCGGGCAGGCGACAGGCAGGGGCGGCGGGCGGCGGCAGCGGGCATGGCGGTCGAAGAGCGCCGGACGGGAGCGGCGGCAGGCGGGTCGGGCAGGCGCCCGGCGGGAGCGGTGGGTAGGCGCCCGGCGGACGGGGTGGGCAAGGCTGGCGGACGGGGTGGGCAAGGCTGGCGGGCGGGGTGGGCAAGGTCGGCGGGCGGGCACGGGGCAGAAGCGACGGGTAGGGGCAGCGGGCAGGCGTCCGGCGGGGTCAGTGGATGGGTGATGGGTGGAAGCGGCGGCGGTATTCGGCTGGGGCCGTGCCCAGGGTTTTGATGAAGGCGCGGCGCATGGCCTCGGGGGTGCCGTAGCCGCTGGCTCGGGAGATCTCCTCGATGCCGTCGGTGGAGTCCTCCAGCAGGCGGCGGGCGTGTTCGAGGCGGACCTGGTCGACGTAGCGTCCGGGGGTCATGCCGATCTCGGCGCGGAAGGCGCGGGCGAAGTGGCGCGGGGAGAGCCGGGCGCGGGCGGCGAGCGTCTCCACGCCCAGGTCCTGCGCCGGGTGCTCGGTGATCCACTGCTGTACCTCGCGCAGGGGCTGACGGCGGGCGGTCTGGGTGGCGAGCTGGACGCTGAACTGGGACTGGTTGCCCGGCCGGCGCAGGAAGACCACGAGATGGCGGGCCACGGTGAGCGCCGCGTCCCGGCCCAGGTCCTCCTCGACCAGCGCGAGCGCCAGATCGATCCCGGAGGTGACCCCGGCCGACGTGGAGAGCCGTCCGTCCCGGATGAAGATGGGGTCGGCGTCGACCCGGACCGCCGGATGGTCCCGGGCGAGGCTCGCGGCGTAGGCCCAGTGCGTGGTGACCCGGCGGCCGTCCAGCAGGCCCGCCTCGGCCAGCAGGTTCGCGCCCGTGCAGACGGAGACCAGCCGCCCCGCGCGCGTGCCGTGCGCCGCCAGCCACGCCACGACCCCCGGGTCGAACGTGCGTGCGCCCTCGCCGCCGGGCACCACGAGCGTGTGCGGCGGCGGAGCATCGGCGAGCGAAGTGTCCGGTACGAGGGTCAGGCCGCTGGAGCTGCGCACGGCCCCGCCGTCGACGGACGCCGTACGGATGCGGTACGACCCCGGCATGTGCTTGTCGGCCCCGGAGAACACCTCCAGGGGGCCGGTGACATCGAGGCTCTGCACGCCGTCGAAGAGAACGACCAGAACGGTTCGCTGCGCCATGCGAACGATTCTTCGCGCGCCGGGGGACGTCCGCAATGACGGGCTCCCCACCTTTTCTGCCATCGGCCGCGCGCCGACGGCCCGGCACGGGCGGCACGCCGAGCCCGGCGGCGCCTGCCTCGCCGGATACCGCCCTGATCCCCGGTTGTCGGTGCCACCTGCCACAATTGCGGCGCAACCCGAAGTGAGAAGGCGGTACGGCATCGTGACGACACCCGGATCTCTGGCAGTGGGGTCCATCGAAGGCAGGATCGCCGAGGAGATCGGCGTACGGGAGCGGCAGGTCAAGGCCGCCGTGGAACTGCTCGACGGCGGTTCGACGGTGCCCTTCATCGCCCGCTACCGCAAGGAAGCGACCGAGATGCTCGACGACGCGCAGCTGCGCACGGTCGAGGAGCGGCTGCGCTATCTGCGGGAGCTGGAGGAGCGGCGGACGGCGATCCTGGAGTCGGTGCGCGAGCAGGGCAAGCTCACCGAGGAGTTGGCGGCGCGGATCCGGGGCGCCGAGACGAAGGCGCGGCTGGAGGACATCTATCTGCCGTTCAAGCCCAAGCGGCGGACGAAGGCGCAGATCGCGCGCGAGGCCGGTCTCGAACCGCTGGCCGAGGGCCTGCTGGCCGACCCGACCGTGGAACCACCGGCCGCGGCAGCCGCGTTCGTGGACGCCGACAAGGGCGTCGCCGATCCCCAGGCCGCCCTGGACGGCGCCCGCGCGATCCTCACCGAGCGGTTCGCGGAGGACGCGGATCTGATCGGCGAGCTGCGCGAGCGGATGTGGGTGCGCGGACGGCTGGCCGCGAAGGTCCGCGAGGGCAAGGAGGAGGCGGGCGCGAAGTTCGCCGACTACTTCGATTTCGCCGAGCCGTTCAAGGATCTGCCCTCGCACCGGGTCCTCGCCATGCTGCGCGGTGAGAAGGAGGAGGTCCTGGACCTCGTCCTGGAGCCGGAGGAGGCGACGGAGGGCCCGTCGTCCTACGAGGGCACGATCGCGCACCGGTTCTCGATCGCCGACCGCGGCCGTCCCGGCGACAAGTGGCTGACGGACACGGTCCGCTGGGCGTGGCGCACGCGCGTGCTGGTGCACCTCGGCATCGATCTGCGGCTGCGGCTGCGCACGTCCGCCGAGGACGACGCGGTCGGGGTGTTCGCGGCGAACCTGCGCGACCTGCTGCTCGCCGCCCCGGCCGGTACGCGCGCGACGCTGGGCCTGGACCCCGGGTTCCGTACGGGCGTGAAGGTGGCGGTCGTGGACGCGACCGGCAAGGTCGTCGCGACGGATGTCATCCACCCGCATGTCCCGGCCAACCGCTGGGACGAGGCGATCGCGAAGCTGGCCCGGCTGGCGCAGGAGCACGCGGTCGAGCTGGTCGCGATCGGCAACGGCACGGCGTCGCGCGAGACCGACAAGCTCGCCGGTGAACTCATCACCAGGCACCCGGAGCTGAAGCTCACCAAGGTGATGGTCTCCGAGGCGGGCGCCTCCGTGTACTCGGCGTCCGCGTTCGCCTCGCAGGAGCTGCCGGACATGGACGTGTCGCTGCGCGGCGCGGTGTCCATCGCCCGCCGCCTCCAGGACCCGCTGGCCGAGCTGGTGAAGATCGACCCGAAGTCGATCGGCGTGGGCCAGTACCAGCACGACCTGTCCGAGCAGAAGCTGTCCCGCTCACTGGACGCGGTGGTCGAGGACTGTGTGAACGGCGTCGGGGTGGACGTCAACACGGCCTCCGCCCGGCTGCTGTCCCGGGTCTCCGGCATCACCTCCGGCCTCGCGGAGAACATCGTGGCGCACCGCGATTCCAACGGCCCGTTCACCTCCCGCTCCCAGCTGAAGAAGGTGGCCCGGCTGGGCCCGAAGGCGTACGAGCAGTGCGCGGGCTTCCTGCGCATCCGTGGCGGCGAGGACCCGCTGGACTCCTCCAGCGTGCACCCCGAGGCGTACCCCGTGGTCCGGCGGATGGTGAAGAGCGCCGGTCAGGAGGTGGCGGCGCTGATCGGCAACACGTCGGTGCTGCGTTCGCTGAGGCCCGATGACTTCGTGGACGAGACGTTCGGTCTGCCGACCGTGTCCGACATCCTCAAGGAGCTGGAGAAGCCGGGCCGCGACCCGCGACCCGCGTTCAAGACGGCCACCTTCAAGGAGGGCGTCGAGAAGCTCTCGGACCTGGTGTCCGGGATGGTCCTGGAGGGCGTGGTCACCAATGTGGCCGCGTTCGGCGCCTTCGTGGACGTCGGTGTCCACCAGGACGGTCTGGTGCATGTCTCGGCGATGTCGAAGACGTTCGTGAAGGACCCGCGCGATGTCGTCAAGCCCGGCGACATCGTGAAGGTGAAGGTCCTGGACATCGACATCCCGCGCAAGCGGATCTCCCTGACCCTGCGCCTGGACGACGAGGCGGCCCCGCAGGAGCGGCAGGAACGGGGGGCGGCCGGTGGCGGCCGTCCGCAGCGGGGCGGCGGACGCCCGCCGCAGCAGCGGCAGGGGGGCCGGGGCGGCGAGCGAGGTGGTGAGCGGGGTGACCGGGGCGCCGCGCGTCAGGCCACGCCGCCCGCGAACAGCGCGATGGCGGACGCGCTGCGGCGCGCGGGTCTGCTGAACCCGAAGGACGGCAAGCGCCGCTGAGCCGGCGATCGGGCCCGGGGGGGGCGCCCCCCGCCCCGGGCGGGGCCCCCGGGGGTGGGGGCGGGGCGCGGCCACGCGGGGGGGCGC
>NZ_JBHYUG010000085.1:0-13419 GCF_042749375.1 Streptomyces sp. NPDC059477
GGCCGCGCCGCGGCCCCCCGGCAGCGGATCGACGAACCCTGGGCGAGGCGGTGATCGGGCGGGCGGTCACCACGGCTGCGCGGTGACCGCCCCGTACTCGTCCCTCAGGTCCGCCACCTGCTCCGGCCGTGCCGATAGCAGCGGTGGGCGGACCGGGCCCGCGGGCAACCCGAGAGCGCCGAGAAGGGCCTTCGCGGTGACCGCGCCGGGCAGGCCCGCCGCCATCATCGACTCGATCAGGCCCGCCGCCGCCCGCTGGAGCCGGGCCGCCCGCGCGGTGTCCCCGGCGTCGAACGCGTCCAGCACCGCGCGCAGTTGCTCCGGGATCACATTGGCGACCGTACTGACATAGCCCGCGCCGCCGACCGCGTACAGGGCGAGGATGTGCTCCTCGCAGCCCGCGTAGTACGCCAGCTCCGTGCGCGCCAGGACCTTCTGGGCGCCGAGGAAGTCGTAGGAGCAGTCCTTGACCGCCACGATCCTCGGGTGCTCGGCCAGCCGCAGCACGGTCTCCGGCTCGATCCGGGTGCCGGTGCGGCCCGGGATGTCGTACAGCATCACCGGCAGCCCGCAGCCGTCGGCCACCTCCCGGACATGCGCCTCCACCGCGTCCTGCGGCGGTCTGCTGTAGTACGGGGTCACCACCAGCACCCCGTCCGCGCCCGCCTTCTCGGCCGCCCGCGCCAGCTCCACCGAGTGCCGGGTGTCGGCCGTGCCCACCCCCGCCACCACCGTGCCCCGCCCGTCCAGCGCCTCCCGCACCGCCCGCACCAGCTCCGCCTTCTCGGCGTCCGACGTGGTCGGCGACTCGCCCGTGGTGCCCGACAGCACCAGCCCGTCACACCCCCGCGCCACCAGCTGTCCGGCGAGCCGCTGCGCCCCGTCCAGATCGAGCGCGCCCGACGCGGTGAAGGGCGTGACCATCGCGCACAGGGCGCGGCCGAAGGGTGATGCGGGAGGCAGTGTCATGGGAGCAGTGTCGGCGCACGAACCGTGAAGCTCCACTTAAATCTTCTACGAGGTATCGATCAGCGACGCTACGGAATCTGTGCGGGATCGGCCGTAGGCCCTCTGCCCAGCCGGGGGTCCCATGGGTCACCATGGCCGGGACGGACCATCAACCCCCGGTCATGGGAGGCGTCATGAAGCTCGGCAAGGCACTCGCCACCGGAGTCGCGGAAGAGCGGCCGGTCGTCGCGGCGGACCGTCCGGCCGTCGAGGGCGGCCCGGCGCGCGAGGTCGCCGAGGAGAGCACGGAAGTGACGGCCGCCGCGGGGACCACGGAAGTGACGGCTGCCGAGGAGAGCACGGGAGCGACAGCCGCCGAAGAGGTACCGGCCGCGCGATGAGACTGCGGCTTCCCGAGGAACACCCGGCGGAGCCGCCGACCGGATACAAGATCGCCCACCCGGTGCTGTCCCACGACGGCACCCGGGCCGGGTTCACCGGCGTGTCGCTCGGCGCCGCGCTGCCGTACGGAGTGCTGGCCGACGCGTCCTGCGTCTACGGCCTGCGCCACGCGGCACCGCACCGCCGCTGCGACTGCGGCTTCCACAGCGTGCACGAACGTGCCACGGCCGAGGCGCTGCTGTGCACGGCCGAGCACCGCACGGCCCTGCTGCTCGAAGTCACCGTGCTGGGCCGCTACATCCGCTTCGAGCGCGGTTTCCGGCACGCCCGCCAGCGGGTGCGCACGGCGCGGGCCGGCCCCTGCGCGTGCGGTGCCGTCGCCATCGCGCTCGCCGACGCCGGCTGGGGCCGCCCCGGCTGGTACGCCCTCGCCCCGTCCTGCGCCGCCTGTCTGCGCGGCCGTACGTCCGTCTCGCTCGCCGGGTACGCCCGGCTGGCCGGTGACGGACTGCGGGTGATCGCCGGGCGGGCGGTCACCGTGGCGCGGGCCGGGCAGGACCCGGGCGAGGGGATCGACGTGCCCGAACTGGTCGCGGAGGCGGCGCTGTTGCAGGCCCGCCTCGACTGGTTCCAGACGCAGCTCGCGCGGCTGGGGAGGCGGCGGGCGGAGAGTGAGGGGAGCGAGGGTGAGTGAGGGTGAGTGAGGGGCGGGGCCCGGTGGGGGTTGACCTGAAGTCCGGTTGAGGGCTGAGGGTGGTCGGTGTCCGTGACCGGCAGTTCCCCAGGAGGCACCGTGCCCCGCCGTACCGACACCCTTCCCGACCTGCTGCGCCCGGAGGTCCGGGCGCCCTTCTTCAGCACCTGGCGGCTCGGCACGCCCGAGCGGCAGCGGCTGGCCGTGGACGCCTTCGCCGCCACCTGGGAACGCCGGCCGTGGCCCGCGCGGGATCTCCTGTCCCACCACGTCTACCTCGGCCACGACGGCAGCACCCTGCTGCATCACGCCCAGTGGCGGAGCCTCGCCGCCTACCAGGGGTTCGCCAAGACCCGCCGCCAGGAGACCGTCGATGAGATCGACACCGCCGTCCCCGGCATCGAACGGCTGACCCTGCACCACTACCGGCGCCACCACAGCCTTGAGCGCGCCGCCGGGGACCCGCGGGTACCCGGGCTCGTCGTCACCGTACGGATCGACTTCGAGCCCGGGGCCGCCGAGCGCCGGCCCGACTGGATGGACACCGTGGTGGCGGCGCTCGCCGATGATCCGGCGGGGCATCGGGGGCTGATCTCCGCGCACTTCCATGCCTCGGACGACGGTACGCACGTCCTGAACTACGCCGAGTGGGAGAGCGACGCCGCCTATGACGCGGCGATCGCGGCGCCGGGGGAGGGGATCGGGTCGCCCTCGGCGGCTTGGGAGAGGGTGCGGACGTATCCGGGGGTGAAGGGGTTCACGGGGGAGCGGTTTCGGCATGTGCTGGGGCTGGTGCCGGGGGTGGGGGAGGGTGGCGTCTGAGACCTGAGTGTCTTCGAGGCTCGGCCGGCGCCCGCTGGGGCTCACCCGGGGTCCGCCCAGGCCCGCTGGGGCTCACCTCGGGCCCGCTGGGGCCTTACCGAAGACTTGGTCCGTCTGGACGGAAATAGTGTTCGGTGGGACGCTGGGGGCATGCTGGACGTCACCGTGATCGAGGACCCCGAGGCCGCCGCCGTCAGTCTGGACCCCGTGCGGGCCCGGCTGCTGGCCGAGCTGGCGGCCGGGCCGGCGTCGGCCACCATGCTGGCGGGCCGGGTCGGACTTCCCCGGCAGAAGGTGAACTACCACCTGAAGGCGCTGGAGCGGCACGGCCTGGTCGAGCTGGCCGGGGAGCGCCGCAAGGGCAATGTCACCGAGCGGCTGATGCGGGCGACCGCCGCGTCGTACGTCATCTCGCCGACGGCCCTGGCCGCCGTCCAGCCGGACCCGGATCGGTTCCGGGACCAGCTCTCCGCGCGCTGGATGCTGGCGCTGGGCGCCCGGCTGGTGCGGGACGTCGGCGCGCTGATCACCGGCGCCGCGCGGGCCCGTAAACGGCTCGCGACCTTCGCGCTGGACGGGCAGGTGCGGTTCGCGTCGGCCGCCGACCGGGCCGCGTTCGTGGAGGAACTGGCGGCGGGGGTGAGCGCGTTGATCCGTAAGTACGACGCGCCGGACGCGGAGGGGGGCCGGGACCATCGGATCGTGGTCGCGGTGCATCCGGTGGTGAAGGAGGTGCCGGGGGCGGGACGGGGCGCCGAGGGGGGTGCGGTGCTGCCGGAATCGGTGGCCGCGTCGGCGTCGGCGCTGGCATCGGTGTCGGAATCGGCGTCGGCGTCGGCCTTGGCACCGGCACCGGCACCGGCACCGGGACCTGTACCGGCGGCTTCGCCTTCGCCCTCGTCGGAACTCGGCGGGTAGATTCGGGGCGAGCCACACCCGTACGGTCAGGAGCCCGCGCCATGTCCAAGGAATTCGAGATCGCCCGGGAATTCGAGGTGGACGCCTCGCCCGAGCAGGTGTGGGAGGCGGTGACCACCGGTACGGGCGGCTGGCTGTGGCCGATGGACGCGCCCGAGCCGAGGGTCGGCGGCGCGGGGCCGTTCGGCTCCGAGGTGGCCGCCTGGGATCCGCCGCACCGGTACCGCAACCGGGTCGAGGACCCGGACGGGAGCGAGGGACAGTCCCTCAACCAGCTCGACTACACGATCGAGCCGCGCGACGACGGCCGCCGGGCCTGGGTGCGCTATGTGCACAGCGGTGTCTTCGTCGACGACTGGGACAACCAGTACGACGGCGCCGACAAGCACACCGACTTCTATCTGCACACCCTGCGTCAGTATCTGACCCGCTTCGGGGGCCGTCCGATCACGGCCTTCACCGCGTTCGACGGGCTCGCGGCGGCGGGGGCGCCGGACGCCCTCGGCGCGGTGGAGCGGGCGTTCGGCCTCCCGGCGTACGGCGCCGACACCACCGAGGGCACGCGGGTACGGGTCACCGGGCCCGAGGGCCGCACCCTGGACGCGACGGTCGACTACCGCACCCCGTACTTCCTGGGACTGCGCACCGACGACGCCCTGATCCGGGTCTTCGGCCGCAACCACTGGGGCCATGTCGTCGGCATGGCGGTGCACGACTTCGCCCCCGGCGCCGACCCGAAGACGGTCGAGCGCGTCTGGCGGGAGTGGCTGTACGGGGCGTACGAGGCGTACGGGGTGTAGCGGGCGTACAGACGCGTGCGGCCGGCCGCACACGAGGTGCGGCCGGCCTGGCTCCCGGGTGTGCCCGGATGTCACGGGCGGAAGCGCAGCACCTGCGGGTCGTGGTCGCTGATCTGGTCGTTGAACTGCGCGTTGATGTGCACGCTGTCGTACTCGAAGTCGTCGCGGCGGATCGACGGGCTGATCAGGATCTGGTCGAGGGTCTGGCTGTTGCCCTGGAAGACATACGAGTAACGCTCGCTCTTCGGCAGGGACTTCACCGCCGACCACAGCTCGCCGTCGCCCTCCAGCAGGTCGACCGTCTCGGAGAACTCGTAGTCGTTGATGTCGCCGAGGGTGACGACGTCCGCGTTCTTCTGCTGGGCGAGGATCTCCTTGACGAAGGTGTTGACGGCCGTCGCCTGCTGGTGGCGCTGGGTCTCCGAGCTGCGGACCGGGGGCTGGTACTGCGAGGTCAGCCCCTGGTCGCCGCCCTTGGAGTTGAAGTGGTTCGCGATCACGAACACCGTCTCGCCACGGAAGACGAACTCGCCCACCAGCGGCTTGCGGCTGTCGGTGAAGGCCGTGTTCGTCGGGTCGATCCGGCCGGGCGAGGCGGTCAGCGCCGCCTTGCCGCGCACCTTGGTCACCCCGGTCGCGGTCGTGGCGTCGCCGCCCGCGCGGTCGGTGAAGGACACCCGCTCCGGGTTGAACAGGAACGCCTGGCGGATGTTGCCGCCGGGCTCACCGCCGTCGGCGTTGTTCACCGGGTCGATCGAACGCCACTCGTACGCCGGGCCGCCCGCGGCGACGATCGCGTCCGTCAGCTTCTTCAGCGTCTGATCCGCGGAGACCGTACCGTTGTTGGTGGCGCCGTTGTCGTCCTGGATCTCCTCCAGGGACAGGATGTCGGGCGCCTGGAGGTTGTTCACGATCGCGGCGGCGTGCGCGGCGAAGGAGGTGTCGGACGGGTCCAGGTTCTCCACGTTGTACGTGGCGATCGCCAGCTCGTCGCGGCGCTGCGCGTCCGTGGTCTCGCGCTCCAGACCGCCCTGCTTCAGGGCGCCGACCCGGTTCGCGACCAGCGTGTAACCGCCGTACTGGTTGTAGTCCAGCGGACCGGCGGTGGTGCCGGTGAGGGTGTCGCCGACGTTCGCGTCGGGGAAGTCGGCGACCGCGCCCAGCGACTGGATCTGGAGCCGGCCGGTGTTCTGGGCGGTGTAGGAGCCGTAGACCGTGCCGCCGTCGCGGTTGGCGTTCTCGTTCGGCTTCACCGTCACCCACAGCTCGGTGTACGGGTCGGTGGCGCCGACCACCCGGGTGTTGGCGACCTGGACGTTCATGCCCTCCAGGGACTCGTAGTAGTCCAGGGCGTACTTCTTCGGCTGGAGCGTCAGGCCGTTGATCGAGCCGCCCGCGGCCGGGTCGCCGGCCGGGGTGTAGCGGGACGGCACCGAGCGGCTGTCGATGACGGTCGCCGCCGGGACCGGGTTGCCGCTGGAGACGACCGTGACCGTCGGGCGGGTGATCTCGGTCAGCGCCTGGTTGCCCGAGGCGGTGCCGCCGGGGACGTACTCGGTCACCAGGCCGGAGACGGTGACCGCGTCGCCGACGGCGACCTTCGGCGTGGAGGACGTGAAGACGAAGACACCCTCGCTGGTGGCCGGGTCGGCGTCCGGGTTCGGGTCCTGGACCCAGAAGCCTCTGGAGCCGTAGGTGCGTACGCCGGTGACGATTCCGGTCACATCGGTGACCTGCTGTCCGGCGTACGGGGATATCCGGGTCGAGCCCTGGATGTCATGGATGCGGACCGCGTCCGCGTGCGCGGGCGAGGTCAGCACGAGGGTCGACGCCGCCGAGCACACGGCGGCGACGGTGAGCGCGGCGAGGCGCGCGGAAGACTTGCTCGGCAAGGGATCCCTCCGGGGACATGCGACGTACGTGAGTGCCGGGATGTTGGCGGTGATGCGGGGGGTGGCATGGGGGGTGGCGCGGGGGCGAGGGGAGTGGGGCGGTCGTACCGGTGTGGTGACACCGGAGTCCCGAGCACCCTCTCGGTGAACAGCTGTCCGCTCATTTTCTACGCGCGTCAATCTCCAGCCTGCCCAGGTCAGTTGTCAAGGTTTCGGCCATG
This sequence comes from Streptomyces sp. NPDC059477, assembly GCF_042749375.1. Lineage (NCBI taxonomy): Bacteria > Bacillati > Actinomycetota > Actinomycetes > Kitasatosporales > Streptomycetaceae > Streptomyces > Streptomyces sp. NPDC059477. Next base: position 6,698 of record NZ_JBHYUG010000085.1, read on the forward strand.
GACTGGAGGCGTCGGGGAGATGAACCGGGCGGCATGGGTGGATATCCGTCTAGGCTGAGCGGCGTAACCCAGTGTCGTGCCGGAGCGACGTGACGTGTCCATGTGGTCCACGTGTCCATGTGATCCAGGTGGTCCACGTCCGTATGGCGTACGGCCTCGGCCTTCCAGGCGCCCTAGGAGTATCCGCCGATGTCAGACAGCTCCCCCCTGCCGCCGCTGCGGCCCACCCCCGAACCGGAGCTGGCGCGCGACGCGCTGTCCACGCCATTGCTGGCCCGTGCCGTCCGGCTCGCCCGCTGGGCCGGGCTCGGGACCCGCGTGGACGCCGGGGGCGGGCTGGTGGAGGCGCAGTTGCCTGCGGCGGCGGAGGCGCTGGGGCTTGGCGGTGGGTCTCTTGATTCCGGCGGCGACGGTGGCGACGCCGCGGCGCTCGCGAGTGAGGCGTGGCGGGTCGCGGTGGACACCGGGCTGGTCGAGATCGTGGACGAGGACGCCGGGACCGTGGCCCCCGGGGCGGAGCTGGCGCTGCTCACCTCCGGGTCGCCCCGGGAGGTGCTCGGGGTGTGGCTGGCCGCGCTGGAGACCGTGCTGGCGGATGCGAGCGTGCCCGACCTCGACGATCTGGTCGGGTCCCTGGACGAGAGCGGCACCCTCGATCTCTCCCGGCTCGACTGGGACCCCGAGGCGGAGGCCGACTTCCTCGACGGCGTCCTCGGCAACCTCTATCTGCTCTCCGTGAGCGAGGACGGCCCCGGTGAGGAACCGATCCCGCTGCCCGCGCTGGCCGCCTCGGTGATCGTCCCCAGTGACATGGGCGAGCCCACGAACGACGTGCTGGAGCAGGTGTCCGACGCGATGATGCGGCTGGACGACCAGTTCCGGATGCTGGAGCCGATCGGGCTGGTGGCCTACCGGCCGGTGGACGAGGCGCTCATGGCCGACACGGAGGAGGAGCCGGCGGGGTCCTTCGAGGAGGCGGGCGGGGCCGGTGCGGTGGAGGGGGCCGGTGCGCTGGACGAGGCCGATGTCTCGCGTTACGGGCTGGTCCGGCTCACCCCGCTCGGCCGGTACGGACTGCGCGCCCGGCTGCTGGAGAACGGCATCGACGCCCCGGCCGTCGGCGATCTCGCGGGCGAGGGCGCGGACGCGCTGTTCGACGGCATCGCCCGGTACGGGGCGCGAGCCGCCCGCGCCGAGACCGAGCAGTGGCTCCACCGGCGTGAACCGCTCCCCGCCGCACGGGAGTTGCTGGCGGCGGCCCGTGGCGCGGACGCCGGGGGGCCGCTGCGACGGCTGCGCTGTCAGCAGGCGCTGTCCCTGCTCGGCGGCCAGGCCGAGCCCGCGCTCCGCGAGGTCCTCGGCGATCCCGAGCTGGGCGGCCTCGCCCGGGTCTGGCTGACCGAGCACGGCGCCGGTGACGTACCGCCGCCGTCCGAGTCCATGATCTTCTGGCTGACCGTCGACACGTTCGCCGCGCAGCTCGCCGCCGAGGGCGACTCCGAGGAACTCCACGAACTGGTGGAGGGGCTCGCCGCCCAGCACAACGGTTTCTTCGACGCCGCGTGGCGGGTGGACCATCCGGCCACCGCGGACGTCCTGGAGGCGATGGGGCGACTCCACCCGGACAAGAAGATCGCGAAGGAGGCGAGGAAGGCGGCGTTCAAGGCTCGCTCGCAGGGCGGGGGGTGAGGTGGGGGTGCGTGGGTGCGCAGGCGATTCGGGTGAGTCGGTGAGATCGGTGAGTGGGTGAAGGGCGTGCCGGGGTGATCGGGGCGTGAGGTGACCCGGCCCGCTGGGGTGGCCGAGATCGTGCGGGGCGACTGAGCTGCCGGGGTGGCCGGGGTCGTGCGGGGCGAGTGACCTGCCGGGTTGGCCGGGGTCGTGAGGCGACCTGCCTGCCTGGGTGGTGCCTGGCCGGCCGTGGGCGTGCGGGGGAGACCGGCCCGCCGGGTTGGCCGGATTCCTACGGGTGACCGGCGTGCCGAAGTGACCGGGTTTGCGGGGATGCCTCCTGACCCCCGGTCCCCGCCCGGCCGCGATTCCGGGAAGGCATCGCGGCCCCGTCGCCCGGAGTTCAGGCGGTGTTCAGGCTCGGGAGAAACATTGGCGCCGGTTCATACGTCGCCACCCTCCACGGCACGCTCATCGTTCTCAGGAGACAGCATGTCGCTCACCCGCAGGGACTTCGCCAGGAACTCCGCGATCACCGGCGCCGGGGTGGCGCTGGCGGGCAGCGTCGGTGCCCTCGGCACCGCGCCGAACGCGCTCGCCGCCACCGAGACCGCCACCGCGGACGACCACGACGGCGAGTCCGCGGACCGGCCCGGCGGAGTCGGCTACGGCCCGCTCCTGCCCGACCCGGACGGACTGCTCGCGCTGCCCGCCGGATTCTCGTACGAGGTCATCACCTACAGCGGCCGTACGAAGCTGGAGTCGGGCGAGTTCACCCCCTCCAACCACGACGGCACCGCCGCCTTCGAGGGCCCGCGCGGCGCGACCCTCCTGGTCAACAACCACGAGATAGGCGGCCCCCGCACCCGCGTCCCCTACCCCGTGCCGCTCACCGAGGGCCTGGTCTACGACCCCGCCGCGGGCGGCGGCTGCACAGTCGTCGAGGTCCGCCGCGGCAAGGTCGCCGAGTGGGTCGGCATAGCCGGCACCGCCACCAACTGCGCGGGCGGCTCCACCCCCTGGGGCACCTGGCTGACCTGCGAGGAGACCGAGGACAAGGCCGGCTCCAACGGGATGACCAAGGACCACGGCTACGTTTTCGAGGTCGACCCCGAGGACCACCGCGCCAACCGCGACCCCAAGCCCATCAAGGCGCTCGGCCGCTACGCCCACGAGGCCGTCGTCATCGACCCCAAGAACGGCCACGCCTACCTCACCGAGGACGCCTCCAACCCCAACGGCCTGCTCTTCCGCTGGACCCCGCCCACGAACTTCCGGCACGGCAACGGCAAGCTGCGCACCCTCGCCGCCGACGCCGGACGCCTCCAGGCGTTCAAGTGCTTCGACTCCGGCGGCCAGTACGTGGACGACCTGTCCCGCGCCACGAAGATCGGCACCGTCTACGGGGTCGACTGGATCGACGTACCCGACCGTGACGCGAAGACCGTCTCCGTGCGCAAGCAGTTCACCGCCGGTCAGATCACCCGCTGCCGCAAGCTGGAGGGCATGTGGTGGGGCGACGGCGGCGCGTACATCGTCTCGTCCTACGCCGGCTCCGAGAGCCCGGGCCAGGCGCACGACGGGCAGGTCTGGTTCTACGACCCCAAGCGCCGCACCCTCACCCTCAAGGTCCTCATCGGCGTCAACCCCGACCCCTCCCAGGACGGTCACTACGACGGTCCCGACAACATCACCGTCTCCCCGTACGGCGGTCTGATCATCGCCGAGGACGGCGACGGCATCCAGCACCTCTTCGGCGCCACCGACCGCGGCCGGACCTACCCCATAGCCCGCAACGAACTGAACCTCGGCTCCGCGGACGACCCCGACTACAGCGAGTTCACCGGCGTCACCTTCTCGCCCGACGGCAAGACCCTGTACGCCAACATCCAGACCCCGGGCATCATGCTGGCCATCACGGGCCCCTGGAAGCGGCAGCGCCCGTAGGCGCGTCGGCGCCCAGCGGCCCGCACGGGTCGCCAATTCGTTCGCCCGGCGGTCGGGCACCCCTCTACAGTCGGACCCATCGGCAGGGGGTGGGTGCCCGGTGCGCAGGCAGCGGATACTTCGGGACCTGGTGGGAGACCGTGCGGGTTCGAATCCCGTCATCGGCTTCGGGCCGGTGTGGCGGAAAGGGAAGACGCGCCAGGCATAAGAGCCGCAGCCGACCCCTGACCTCGGGCACCTTCTCCCTGCCGGGCCTTCCCGTGAATCCCTCCCGCTCCCGAATCCTTCGTTCTCCGCATCTTTCCGGACCCGCCGGCGACATGTCGGTCCTCCGGCCGGTGGACGAGGGCTGCTGGAGAGCAAGCCGCAGAGCTGCACCCGGGTGCCCCCGGTCGTCGCCGCCAACGCCCGCTTCGCCACCCCTGTGACCTGCGGGGACGTGGACGCCGCCCTGCGTGCCGACACCGACTGCCCGCCGTACGGGTCCGGGTGAGCGGCCATCGCGCCGCCGCCGAACCCGCCCGTACGTGTGCGCAGCTCGCCCGGATCGCCGTCCGCATCGGGCGCCTCATCGGCGTACACGAGGAGCTGACCGGGGCGGCTGCCGAACTGGACGAGCGCTACCACGCGGGCACGTACGGCATCCCCGACGAGACCACGCCGGACGCGATGCGGCTCGCCGCGCGCACCGAGGGATGATCACCGATCCGGTGTCCGAAGGGAAGCCGATGGCGGGGCTGGTCGATGGCGGGGCTGGTCGATCTGGTCGATCTGGTCGAGCGCGGGGAGATCGGGGCGGAGCCGACGGTGCGGTACGCCCACCTCGGGGACAGCCTGCGCTGAACGCCTGCAGCGCGCTGTTGTGGCCGGGGGCGGCGCGGGACTCGGTACAGTCGGAGGGTCCCGTTCCCGACGAGTACTGGATGGCGATGACGCAGGTCAGGCCCATGCGGGCGGATCAGGTCAGGCCCATGAGGGCGGATGCCCGGCGCAATCACGAGCGGCTGCTGAAGGTGGCCGCCGAGGTCTTCGCCGAGCAGGGCGAACACGCCTCGCTGGATGAGATCGCCAAGCGCGCGGGCGTCGGCTCCGGCACCCTCTACCGCCATTTCCCGACCCGGCAGGCCCTGCTGGAGGCGGCCTATGTCGGCCGTATCGAGGCCCTCGCCGCCCGCGCGGACGTCCACGCCGCCGAACTGCCCCCGGGCGAGGCCCTGCTCGCCTGGCTCGGCGAGATCGGCCTCGGCATCATCCAGGTCGGCGGCCTGCGCGCCCTGCTCGGCTCGGCCGTCACGGACGGCGACACCTACGCGGCGACGGTCTGCGGGACCACGCTCAACGGCGCCGCCGAGCGGCTGGTACGCGCCGCCCGCGCGGAAGGCGCCCTGCGGCCCGACATCGAGCCCGTCGAGATCCTGCGGCTGGCCCATGGCCTGGCGACGGCGTCGGAGCTGGGGGACGGCGAAGGCAGATTGCTGCGCCGCTATCTGACCTTGCTGATGGAGGGGCTGCGGCCCCAGCGATGAGGTGGGGGAGGCGGCGATGGACGCGGCGCTTGGCGTGCTGCGCTGCGTACGGGCGGCTGCGTACCGTGCGACGGCGGGCGCCCTGACGGTCAAGGCGCCCGCGCGTGTCGTACGTCGGCCGGTGGCCGGTCCTCGGCCCGGAACCGTCGGCTACAGCGACGCGCCCGCCGGCTTCACCATCTGGCGGACCGTGCGGCCCTTGACGAAGTCGCCCATCGCGGTCATCTCCCACTCACCGGAGAACTGCCGGATCAGCTTCGCCATCATGACCCCCGTCTGCGGCTCGGCGCTGGTGAGGTCGAAGCGGACCAGCTCCTCGCCGGAGGCCGCGTCGATCAGACGGCAGTACGCCTTGGCGACCTCGGTGAACTTCTGGCCGGAGAACGAGTTGACCGTGAAGACCAGGCCCGAGACCTCCTGCGGGAGCCGGCCGAGGTCGACCGTGATCACCTCGTCGTCCCCGCCGCCCTCGCCCGTGAGGTTGTCACCGGAGTGACGGATCGAGCCACCGAGGATCTGGAGCTTGCCGAAGTAGCAGCTGTCGAGGTGGTTGCGCTGCGGGCCGAACGCGATGACCGAGGCGTCGAGGTCGATGTCCTTGCCCCGGTACGCCGGCTCCCAGCCGAGGCCCATCTTGACCTGGGACAGCAGCGGGCGTCCGCCCTTGACCAGGGACACCGTCTGGTGCTTCTGGAGGCTGACCCGGCCCTTGTCCAGGTTGATCTTCCCGGCGCCGGGCGCGGCGGCGGGCGGGGCCGGGGGCGCGGCGGGCGCCGGGGGAGCGGCCAGCCGGGGGTCCACCGCCCGGACCGGCGGAGCGACGGGGGCCTGGGCGGGCGGCGGCGGGGCCACCTGCTGGGGCGGCGCGGCGGGCGCGGGCTCCTCGACGGTGACGCCGAAGTCGGTGGCGATGCCGGCCAGTCCATTGGCGTACCCCTGGCCGACCGCGCGGGCCTTCCAGGCGCCGTTGCGGAGATAGATCTCCACGATCACCAGGGCCGTCTCCGTGCCGAGCTGCGGGGGCGTGAAGGTGGCCAGCACGCTGCTGTCGGCCGCGTCGCGGATCGTGGCCGTGGGCTCGACGCCCTGGAAGGACTGCCCTGCCGCGTCCGGGCTGGCGGTGACCACGATCTTCTCGATGCCCGGCGGGACGGCCGCCGTGTCCACCGTGATCGCGTCGGGGGCCGAGCCGCCGCCCGAGCGATAGCTCACACCGGGCCCGTTGGGCTGGTTGTAGAAGATGAAGTCGTCGTCGGAGCGCACCTTGCCGTCGGCGGTGAGCAGCAGGCCCGATACGTCGAGCCGCACCGGGGCGGAGACGTCCACCGTCACGCGCGCGGCGGCCAGAGGGATGTTCGAGCCGGGGGTCATAGCGGTCATGCCCTGTGAACGAGCGAGTGCGTTTTACCGTTCCCTTACCAGAGGGCCGATCGGGTCAGACCGCTGTGGATGTTCGCGGTGCGTGCTCCTGGCCGCCGTACCGCGCCGGTTCGTGCCCGCCGTACCGTGTGGGTTCGTGCCCGCCGTACCGTGTGGGTTCGGGCCCGCCGTACCGCGCCGGTTCGGACCGCCGTGCTC
>NZ_JBHYUG010000085.1:13429-35789 GCF_042749375.1 Streptomyces sp. NPDC059477
GCGGGGGGCGGGGGGGCCCCCGCCCCCCCGGCGGCCCAGTCTGGGGGACGGCGGCCCGGTTCAGGGGAGGACGACCAGGTCGGGGGGACGGCGGCCTACGCCACCGTCGGCGCCTCACGGCACCGGCACCGCCTACGGCACCACCACGATCTTCCGGCCGATCCCCGACGCGAACTGCTCCAGTGCCTGGGGATACCGCTCCAGCGGCAGCCGGTCGCTGATGAACACCGCCGGGTCCAGGACACCGTTCGCGAACAGCTCCGCCGCGCGCTCGAAACTGTGCAGCACGGCCATCGAGCCGGTGATGGTGATCTCCTGGTTGTAGATCCGGTACGGGTCGATGGTCACCCGGGTCGCGTAGTCGGCGACGCCGAACTGGAGGAACGTACCGGCCTTGGCGACCCGCTCAAGGCCGTCCTGGATGGCCGCCGCGTTGCCGGTGGCGTCCACCACGACGTCCCAGCCCTGCGGCCGGTCCAGCTCGTCCGCGCTCGCCGCCGACTTCGACACGCCGAGCCGCCGGGCCGTCTCCAGCCGCGCGGGGTTGAGGTCCACGACGTCCACGCTCGCCGCGCCTGTTCGTTTGGCCAGCTCCAGCATCATCAGGCCCATCGTTCCCGAGCCGTAGATCAGCACATGGGCGCCGAGGCGGGACCGCAGGACGTCGTAACCACGGACCGCGCAGGACAGCGGCTCCACGAGCGCGGCGTCGGCGGTGGCGATGTGCTCGGGCAGCTTCACGCAGTTCGCCACCGGGGCGAGCGCGTACTGGGCGGCGCCGCCTGCCGTCGTCACGCCGATCGCCGCCCAGCGTTCGCACAGGTTGTTGTGGCCGTCACGGCAGAAGCGGCACTCGTGACAGTACAGGGATGGATCAACCGCGACCTGATCGCCCGGCGCGACCTCGGTGACCTGCGTGCCGACGGCCACCACCTCGCCCGCGAACTCGTGCCCCGGCACGATCGGCAGCTTCGGCGCGAACTCGCCCTGGAGGATGTGCAGGTCCGTGCCGCACAGGCCGCACGCGGCGACCTCCACGACGACGTCGCGCGGTCCCGGCGTCGGGTCGGGGACCTCGGCGACGATGGCCCGGCCCACGGACTCGATGACGGCGGCCTTCATTTCACGGCTCCCAACGACAGGCCCTGGACGAGTTTGTCCTGGGCGGCGAACCCCGCGGCGAGCACCGGCAGGGAGATCACGAGCGACGCGGCGCACACCTTGGCCAGGAACAGGCCCTGGCTGGTGATGAAACTGGTCAGGAACACGGGCGCGGTCTCGGCGACCACACCGGTGAGCACCCGCGCGAACAGCAGCTCGTTCCAGCTGAAGATGAAACAGATCAGGGCCGTCGCGGCGATCCCGGGCAGCGCGATCGGGGCGACCACGCGCGCGAGGATGGTCGGCAGTCTCGCTCCGTCCACCCGCGCGGCCTCGATGATCGCGACCGGGACCTCGGACAGGAAGGACTGCATCATCCATACCGCGATCGGCAGATTCATCGAGGTGTAGAGGATGACCAGCAGCCAGATGTTGTCGAGCAGGCTCAGATTCTTGGCGAACAGATAGATCGGCAGCAGGCCCGCCACCACCGGCAGCATCTTCGTCGACAGGAAGAAGAACAGGACGTCCGTCCACTTCCGCACCGGCCGGATCGACAGCGCGTACGCCGCCGGCAGGGCCAGCAGCAGCACGAGCAGCGTCGACACCACCGAGGCCACGGTCGAGTTGATCAGCGACGGCCAGGGGCTCGCCCCGCCGCCCGCGCCGAAGAACTCCCGGTAGCCGTCCAGGGTGAGAGCCGCCAGGAAGGACGGCGGATTGGTCGCCGCGTCCTGCTCGGAGTGGAACGACGTCAGCGCCATCCAGGCGATCGGCAGGAAGAAGACGATCCCGGCCAGCCAGGCCACCAGACCCAGGCCGGCACCCTTGCGCTTACGGGCACGTACGGCGACGGTGCTCATGAACGGCCCACCTCCTCGCGGAACAGGGACGACACCACGCGCAGGGCGAAGGTCGCGATGATGATCGAACCGATGACCACCAGAACACCGGCGGCCGAGGCGAGCCCGTTCTCATGGGCCTGGTAGAAGCTCTGGTAGACGGTGTACGGCAGGTTCGCCGTGCCGAGGCCGCCCGAGGTGATGGTGAACACCGCGTCGAAGTTCTGCACGATGTAGATCGATCCGAGCAGCGCGCCCAGTTCGAGGTAGCGGCGCAGATGCGGAAGCGTCAGATAGCGGAAGATCTGCCAGTCGCTGGCGCCGTCCACCCGCGCGGCCTCCAGCTGCTGCTGATCGCGGCTCTGGAGACCGGCCAGCAGGATCAGCATCATGAACGGCGTCCACTGCCACACCAGCGCCGCCTCCACCGCCAGCAGCGGGGTGTTGGAGATCCAGTCCGGCTGCGGCCCGCCGACATAGCTGAGCAGACCGTTGAGCAGGCCGTACTCGGGGTTGTACAGGACGTGCTTCCACAGCAGCGCCGCCGCCACCGGCACCACCAGGAACGGGGCGATCAGCAGGGTGCGGACCACGCCCCGGCCCTTGAACTTGCGGTCCAGCAGCAGGGCCAGGAGCAGCCCGAGGACCAGGCTGGCCAGCACCACCGAGACGGTCAGCAGGATCGTCGTCCACACCGAGCCGCGCAGATCCGCGTCGGAGAGCACCTCGGAGTAGTTGGCGAACCCGGTGAAACTGCGCGCGTCCGGATAGAGCGCGTTCCAGTCGAAGAAGGAGATCACCAACGTGGCCACGAACGGCAGCTGGGTGACCACGATCATGAAGACCAGGGCCGGCATCAGCGGGGCGCGGGTCGCCCATGCCTTCAGACGGGCCGACGGCTGCGGATTGTTCGTACGAACAGATCGAGTGGCCACGGGGGCCGTGGTGGTGGCGCTCATCGTCCCTCGTACTCCTCTGCGATCTCTTCGGCGAGCTGCTGGGACCGGTCGAGGGCGTCCTCGACGGACTGGCGTCCGGCGATGGCCGCGCTGATCTCCTGGGAGACCTTGGTGCCGAGATCGGTGAACTCGGGGATGCCGACGAACTGGATGCCGGGCGCCGGGCGCGGCTGCACCCCGGGATCGTCCGGTCGCGCTCCTTCGATCGCTTCCCTGGTCATCTCCTGGAAGGCGGCGGCCTCCGCGCGGTAGTCGGGGTTCTCGTACGTCGACGCGCGCTTGCCGGCGGGTACGTTCGACCAGCCGACCTGATCACCGACGAGCTGTTCGTATTCCTTGCTGGACGCCCAGGACACGAACTGCCATGCCTTGTCGGGGTTGCGGGAGGTGTTCTGGATGCCCCAGGCCCAGGTGTAGAGCCAGCCGGAGGACTCGGTCTCCTCGACCGGCGCGGGGGCGTAGCCCACGTCGCCCTTGACCGGGGAGTCCGCGGACTCCAGGGAACCGGCCGCGGAGGTGGCGTCGTACCACATGGCGACCTTGCCCTGGGTCATGTTGTTCAGGCACTCGGCGAAGCCGGACTGGGCGGCGCCGGACTGGCCGTGTTCGCGCACCAGGTCGACATAGAACTTCGTCGCCCGCTCCCACTCCGGGGAGTCCAGCCGCGCGTTCCAGTTCTCGTCGAACCAGGTGCCGCCGAAAGTGTTCACGACCGTGGTGAGCGGGGCCATCACCTCGCCCCAGCCCGGGAGTCCGCGCAGACAGATGCCCTTCATGCCCTCCTCGGCGCCGTCGAGCCGCGCGGCGAGGTCGGCGATCTGCGTCCACGTGGGGTTCGCGGGCATGGTCAGGCCCTCCTGCGCGAACACGTCCTTGCGGTACATCAGGAAGGACGACTCGCCGTAGAAGGGCTGGCCGTAGAGCTTGCCGTCGTCGCCGGTCAGCGACTGGCGCATGGGGACGAGGACGTCCTGCTCGTCGTAGGCCGGGTCGTCGGCGACATAGGAGTCCATCTCCTGGAGCCAGCCGTTGCGGGCGTAGATCGGTATCTCGTAGTTGGACAGCGTGGCCACGTCGTACTGGCCCGCCTGGTTGGCGAAGTCCTGGCTGATCTTGTCGCGGACGTCGTTCTCCGGCAGCACGGTGAAGTTCACCTGGATGCCGGTCTCCTCGGTGAAGTGCTCGGCCGTGAGCTTCTGCAACTCCATCATCTGCGGGTTGTTGACCATCAGCACATTGATGGCGTCTCCGCCGGATCCGGACCCGCCTGCCCCGACCCAGCAGCCGGAGAGCAGCGGGGCGAGCAGCGTCCCTGCGGCGACCGTGGCGAGCGTGACTCGCGGCCTCCGTCGGCTCTGGGTTCGCATGGTTCGCTCCTGAAGATATGGGGATATAAGGGGCGCTGCGGGGGATGGGGGCGACCCTCGGGGAGGTGAGTTGGGATGTTGGATGTGCGTGTGTTTGTTTGTGCGCGTTGTACTTGTTTTGTGGGCGGTGGCGGTGGTCGTCGTGCCGGCCCCGCGCGTGCGGGCCGTTCCATGGCTCAGACCCGGATGACCTGTGGGCCGAGCAGCGAGTAGCGGTGGGCCTCCGTCGTCGGCAGCAGGGTGCTGGTCACGATCGCCTCCAGCGCGCCTATCTCCGTGAACCGGCAGAAGCTGACCGCGCCGAATTTCGTGTGCACGCCCGCGAAGACCGTGCGCCGCGCGGCCCGTACCGCCTGCGCCTTGACCTCGCTGACGGCCGGGTCGGGGGTGGTCAGACCGTGCTCGCGGGAGATGCCGTTGGCGCCGATGAAGGCGAGGTCGATGACGAAACCGGCCAGCATCTTCGTCGTCCAGTGATCGACCGTCGCCAGCGTGCCGGAGCGCACCCGGCCGCCGAGCAGCAGCACGGAGAAGCCCTCGGCCTCGGCGAGCGCGCCCGCGACCGGCAGCGAGGCGGTGACCACGGTCAGCGGCCGGTCCCGGGGCAGCGCCTCCGCGATGAGCTGGGGAGTGAAGCCCTCGTCGACGAAGACGGTCTCGGCGTCCCCGAGCAGTTCGGCCGCGGCGGCGGCGATCCGGCGCTTCTCGGGCACATGGCTGGTGGCCCGGAAAGCGAGGGTGGTCTCGAAGCCGGCGCTCTCCACGGGGTAGGCGCCGCCATGGGTGCGGCGGACCAGGCCGTGGTCCTCCAGGGCGCGCAGATCCCGTCGTACGGTCTCCTTCGCCACGCCCAGTTCCTCGGCCAGCGCGTTGACGTCGACCGAGCCCGCGCGCCGGGCCGCCAGGACGATCTCGCGCTGTCGCTCCTCCGCGGTCTTCGCCGTCATGGCCGACACCTGCCTCTGATCGAACCGTCTGATCGAACGCTCTGCCCGTTCGGGCCCGTTGGAACCCTTGGGGGATGTTCTACAGCGGCCGTCCGGCACCCACCAGGCCTGTTGCGGGCCCGATGTTGACCGCATCCGCCCGATCGCGACCGCACGTGCCCGTCACGGACCTGCGCGGTTGCCCTCCGGCGTGTGAGATCGGGCGGGGTGTGTGCCCGAATAGGCCGCCGCGCGGGCCCGTTCACTGCCCGCGCGGTGCCGCTTTTGGCCGGGGGCGGGGCGCGGGGGTGGCGGTGCGGTGGTCCGGGGGCGCTTTGCTGGGGGTTTCCGGCGGTCCGTTGGTGGCCGCCCGGCCGCGCTCTCAGGCCGCTCTCCGGCCGCTCTCCGGGGGCTTTCCGGCGGCTTTTCAGCGGCTTTTCAGCGGCGGCGGACCTGGGTCAGGTCTGTGCCGGACGTCTGTCGGGCCTCTGCCGTCCTCCTGCCGTGCTCAGTGCGGCCAGATCGGCGGGTTCGTCACGAAGTGGCCGCCCAGGTACGCGTGGGCCTCGTCGGCCGGGTCGAGTTCGCCCTGTTCGGCGATCAGTTTCTCGGCGAACGGTTCGGAGTCGTCCTGGGGCTCGTAGCCGAGCGCCCGCGCGGAGGTGAGGTCCCACCACAGCCGGGTGTTCGCGGAGGAACCGTAGACGACCGTGTGGCCGACGTTCTCCGCGGTCAGGGCCGCGTGGAAGAGCCGGGCTCCGTCGGCCGGGCTCAGCCACACCGAGAGGCCCCGCACGGTGGCCGGCTCGGCGAAACAGGAACCGATCCGCACCGAGACCGTCTCCACGCCGTGCTTGTCCCAGTAGAACTGCGCGAGATCCTCGCCGAACGCCTTGGACAGGCCGTAGAGGGTGTCCGGGCGGCGCGGCGTGTCGACCGGGATCGGCGGGGCGTCGCCGACCGGGCGCGGGGTGTAGCCCACCGCGTGGTTGGACGAGGCGAACACGATCCGCCCGACGCCCGCCTCATGGGCCGCCGCGTAGAGGTCGTACGTGCCCGCGATGTTCGACTTGAGGATCTTCGCGAACGATGCCTCCAGGGAGATCCCCGCGAGATGGAGGACGGCGTCGACTCCGTCCACGGCCTCCCGCAGGGCCGCCGTATCGGTCAGATCCGCGGTGATCGCGTCCGGCGCGCCCTCGACCGGCCGCGCGTCGAACAGGCGCAGGGCGTAGCCGTACGCGGGCAGCAGGTCCCGCATGAGCGTGCCGAGGCCGCCGGCTGCGCCGGTGAGCAGAACGGTGCGGGGGGTGGGCATCCTCGGTCTCCTCGGGTGGCCGACGGCGGCTCACCGCCAAGCGAGCCGCATGCGTAGACAGAATTCACATCCATGGACACGCTAGGGAGGCTTGTCGGTGCTCGTCAAGTACCCGGTGGAGCCGGGGCGGGGGCGAGGCGCCCGCCGCCAACCTCACCGTTGTCAACGGCATGGGCGGTAGCCCCGGCACCCTCGCCACAAACGCCGCACGCGCGCGGGCGCTGAACGCGACGGAACTGCGGCTCTGTCACGCCGGGTTGGCGTCGGACGGCGATCCGGCGGTCGTGCGCGAAGCGCTCCGCTCCAGCTGAACCGCCGTCAGCGGCAGGCCCGGACCGATGAGCAGCAGCAGCGGCGCGTACGGCATCGAGTCGGCGAGCGCGGCCCCGACGCCCAGACCGATCATGTTCGGCGTGAACATCACGGTGCTCGCCGCGGCGGCCGTACGGCCCGGCACCGCGTCCGGCACCCCGCGCTGCACGGCCGTCGGCGCGGCGATCAGCACACAGGGCAGCCCCGCCCCGATCGCCAGGCCCGACACCCGCGCCACCACGTCGTACGGCACCGCCCGCAGCGTCGCCGCCGCCCCGGTCAGCGCGATGCCCGCCACCGCGAACCGCCGCTCGCCCAGCCGCCGCAGCGCCGGCCCCGCGGCCACCCCCCCACCACCGACCCGACGCCCTGCACGACCGCCAGCACTCCCGCGTGGGCGGGGGAGCGGCCCAGCCCCTCGACGACGGCGTACACCAGGGCGCCGTTCAGCCCCGCGCCCAGCATGGCCGCGCCCCCGGCCGACACCAGCGGGCGCAGCGCCGGATGCCCCCACAATTGCCGCGCGCCCGCCTCGGCCTGCTCCCACCAGCGCGCCGAGGGCCGCTCAGGGGCCCGCTCACACACCCGTACACCGGCGATCAGGGCCGCCGAGAGGACGCAGGTCACCGCGTCCAGCACGGCCACGCTCGCGCCGCCGTGCGCCGCGTACAGACCCGCGCCCGCGAGCGGCGCCGTCGGCTTCACGCCCTCGGTGGCGGTCATCCGCAGCCCGTCGAAGTCGCCGAGCAACTCCCGGGGAACCACAGAGGGCATCAGCGCCGCCTCAGCCGCGTCGCTCAGGACGGCCGTGGTGCCGTACGCGAGCAGGACCGCGAGCACCAGCCACACCTGCGCCGCGGAGTCGACCACGACCAGGACCGGCACCACGACCAGGACCGGCAGCAGTACCGCCATGGCCAGATTCAGCCCCACCGGCAGGGGCCCGCGGCGCATCCGGTCGGTGAGGGTGCCCAGCAGCGGACCGGCGACCGTCGGCGCCCACATCGCCAGCAGACACAGCGCCGCCAGACCGTCCGAACCGGTCAGCTCCTTCACCCACACCCCGGCCGCCAGCCACAGCGCATTGGTGCCGAAACCGTTCACCAGCACCGCGCCGAGATACCAGCGCGCGTTGCGGTCCTTCAGCACGCGCGCACCCGTCCATGTCGTCGTCATGCCTGGTCATCGTGGTGCCAAGGCGGGGGCGGCGGGATCGGGCAGACGCCTTGAGCGGGCGGCGGCCGATGAGTTTCGCCATCCGGCGCGGTCCATACCGTGAGCGAGGTTCGAAGCTCCTCTTGCGCCTCGCCCAGGACCAGCGCAAGAGCCGTCAGCCCCAGGAGGCACACCATGCCCGAGACCACTTTCGACTTCGGCCCGCAGACCAGGATCGTGGCGCGGCTGGCGGCGGGTGTGCGCGACGAACAGCTCGCCGACGTCACACCCTGCCCCGGCCTCGCCGTACGCCATCTGCTCGGGCATCTCACCGGGCTGTCCGTCGCCTTCCGGGACGCCGGGCACAAGCGCTTCGGCGCCACCACCGACACCAACCCCGGCGACAGCGTGCCCGACATCGGCCCCGGCTGGCGCGAGGAACTGCCCACGGCCCTCGGCGGACTCGCCGACGCCTGGCTCGCCCCCGGCGCCTGGACCGGCATGACCCGCGCGGGCGGCGTCGACCTGCCGGGCGAGATCGCCGGAGCCGTCGCGGCCGACGAACTCGTGATCCACGCCTGGGACCTGGCCCGCGCCACCGGCCAGCCCTATGAGCCCGACCCGGCCGCGCTCCAGGCGGCGTACACCTTCCTGCTCGCCGCCGCCGACGAGCCCGAGCGTGACAACGGCCTCTTCGGCCCGGTCGTGCCGGTGCCCGAGGACGCCCCGCTCCTCGACCGTGCGGTGGGCCTGAGCGGACGCGACCCGCACTGGAAGCCGTAGCGGGCGGACCGGAGGCCGTGACGAGCGGCGAGGGAACCGGGCGGGCGTGCGACCCCGCGGAACGGTGCCGGCGGATGAGGGCGATTCCGTAACACAGGGAAAACCTGAACTGGGCACATCAAAGGAACAATCCAGCGAGCATCCGCGCACCGATCCGCAGGCAACGAGGAGTTCGCGCCATGTCCGGTTCCCAGAAGGTGGCCGACCCGCCACGCCCCGTCCCCCGCCCGTGAACGGCGTCGACCGGTTCTTCCTGATATCCGCGCGGGGATCCACCTTCGGGCGGGAGATACGCGGCGGCTTCGCCACGTTCTTCACCATGGCCTACATCCTGGTGCTGAACCCGATCATCCTGGGCAGCGCCGAGGACGCGTACGGCGACCGGCTCGACCCCGTGCAGCTCACCACCGCCACCGCACTGGTCGCCGCCGTCATGACGATCGCCATGGGCGTCGGCGGCAATCTGCCGCTCGACCTCGCCGCCGAACTCGGCCTCAACGCGGTCGTCGCCTTCCAGATCGCCCCGCTGATGAGCTGGGACGACGCCATGGGCCTGATCGTCCTCGAAGGACTGCTCATCTGCGCCCTGGTCGCACCGAATGATCACCTGGTCGCTGATCATCTGCGCGCCCGAACCAGGGCAGGGACGCCGTAGCGCTCCCGAAAGGGACATCAGGGGGCTGCGCGACCGGTCACGGATCATCCCGGGACGCGGTCGCGCGGCGACCCTCAGTCCCGCAACGCCGCTTCCATCGTCGCCTTGGCGACCGGCGCGGCCAGCCCGTTGCCGCTCACCTCGGAGCGTGCCGCGTCCGACTGCTCGACCACGACGGCCACGGCCACTTCCTTGCCGTTGGTGTCCGACTTGGCGTACGACGTGAACCAGGCGTACGGCGTCTGGCTGTTGTTCTCACCGTGCTGCGCCGTACCGGTCTTGCCGCCGACCGTCGCCCCGTCGATCTGCGCGTTCGTGCCCGTACCGTCCTCGACCACCGTCTGCATGGCCGACTCCAGCTGCTCGGCCGTGGAGGAACTGACGATCCGCTCCGTGGTGGTGCTGTCGTCGTAGTTCTCCAGCGTGTCGCCGTTGCTGTCGGTGATCCGGGACACCATGTGCGGCGAGACCATCTCACCGCCGTTGGCTATGGCAGCAGACACCATGGCCATCTGGAGCGGCGTGGCGGTCACATCGAACTGACCGATCCCGCTCAGCGCGGTCTGCGGCTCGTCCATGTCCTGCGGGTACACGCTCTCGTACGCCCGCACCGGCACGTCCTGCTCCGCGTCGTTGAAGCCGAACTTCTCCGCTGTCTCCCGCACCTTGTCCTGGCCCAGGTCGACGGCCATCTTGCCGAAGACGTTGTTGCAGGAGTACTGGAGCGCCACCCGGATCGAGGCGTCCTCGCAGGGCGCCGACGGGTTCTCATTGGTGAGCTGATCAGTGGAGAGCGGCAGGTCGTACGGGTCGGGGCTGTCGGTGCGCTCATCGACCGACGAGTACAGCCCGTCCTCCAGCGCCGCCGCCGCGACGACCAGTTTGAAAGTCGAACCGGGCGGCAGCGGCTGGCGCAGCGCGCGGTTGGTCATCGGCTTGTCCTCGGCCTGGGTGAGCTGCTGCCAGACGTCGGGGTTGTCGGTGGTGATCTGATCGGGGTCGTAGGACGGGGTGGAGACCACCGCGAGGATCTTGCCGCTGACCGGGTCGATCGCGACGGCGGCGCCCTTCTTGTCGCCGAGCGCGTCGTAGGCGGCCTTCTGCACCTCCGGGTCGATGGTCGTGACCACGTCACCGGGGTCGGCGCGTTTGTTCGTGACCGTGTCCATCATGGTCTTCAGGCGCGTGTCGGTGCCGTCCAGGACGTCCTGGTAGATGCCCTCCAGCTGGGTGGCGCCGTAGACCTGTGAGCTGTAACCGGTGACCGCGGCATACAGCGCGCCGTCCTCGTACGTCCGCTTGTACGCGAGGTCGCCGCCGGTCGTCGGGGCGGAGCCGGTGACCGCCTCCCCGGCCACGATGATGTTGCCGAGCGGCGCGCTGTACAGCTCGATCGCGTTCCGCCGGTTGTCCTTGTCGTCCGCGAGGGCCTGTCCGTCGTAGAACTGCACCCATGTCGCCCTGACCAGCAGGGCGAGCACGAGCAGCAGCGAGAACACGGAGGCTCGCCTGATCGTTTTGTTCATCCCGCTCAAGAAGACGAACAGATCGGATCGGAACGTTCCCCGACGTCCGTCATTCTCATGGAACGCTCATGACCGGTCTGGTCGGTCTGGTCGATCTGGTCGATCTGGCCGATGTGGTCGGTCCGGGCGATCTGGTCGGTCCGGCAGGTCCGGCAGGTCCGGGCGAAGGAACCGGCTCAGACCGCGTCCAGTGTCAGCACGACCTCGTCGATCTCCTCGTCCCGTGCCTGCGCGAACCCGCGCCCCTGCCCGGTGACCCGGAAACCGCACTTCCGCAGCACGCGCAGCGATCCCGCGTTGTCCGCCGCTGCACGGGCGTGCAGCGGGCGCTCGGGCACCTCGGCCAGCAGCAGCCGCAGCGCGGCCGTCGCGATGCCGTTGCCCCAGTACGCGCGATCGATCCAGTACGTCACCTCGTGCCCGCCCGGATCCCCGTACACCGCGGCGCTGCCCACCACGTCACCGTCCGCCAGGACCGCGCGGGTCAGCACGCCGTCCGCCGCGCGGATCCGCCGCCAGTGGGCGTCGAAGGCGTCCCGGTCGGTCGGGTCCTTCGGCGTGAAGGCGGCCATGCGCAGCGACTCGGGATCGTTCATCTGCCGGAAGAACACCGGCAGATCGCTGTCGTGCACGGGACGCAGTGCCACGTCCGCCGTGGGCGCCGGGCGCAGCCGGTCCGTCCCGTCTGCCCGGTCCATCCGGTCCATCCGGTCCATCGGTCAGAGCCTCCGGGTCGCGAGGGTGAGCCGGTCGCGCGCGTCGAACAGCGCGTCCTTGACCATCTGCTCATGGGCAGGCGTGAGCCGGGCCACCGGGATGGAGCAGCTGATCGCGTCCCGCGCGGGCGTGCGGTACGGGATCGCCACGCCGAAACAGCGCAGCCCCAGCGTGTTCTCCTCGCGGTCGACCGCATAGCCCTGCTCGCGCACCTGGTGCAGTTCCTCGATGAGCTTCTCGCGGTCCGTGATCGTGTGCTCGGTCAGCGCGGGCAGCGTGTCGGGCAGCATCTTGCGCACCTGTTCATCCGTGCAGGTGCTCAGCAGGGCCTTGCCCAGCGACGTGGAGTGCGCGGGCAGCCGGCGGCCGACCCGGGTGAAGGGGCGCAGATAGTGCTGCGACTGGCGGGTGGCCAGATAGACCACGTTCGTGCCGTCCAGGCGGGCCAGGTGAATGGTCTCGGTCGTGTCGTCGGAGAGCCGGTCGAGCGTCGGGCGGGCGACCGCGACCACCTCGTCGCCGTCGATGTACGACGTGCCCACCAGCAGCGCGCGCACCCCGATGCCGTACCGCGTGCCGGTGGCGTCCGTCTCCACCCAGCCCAGCTCCACGAGCGTGCGCAGCAGCATGTACAGGCTGGACTTGGGGTAGCCGACGGCCTCCTGGACCGCCGCGAGGGAGTGCATGCCGGGGCGTCCGGCGAAGTACTCCAGCAGTTCCACCGTCCGCACCGCGGACTTGACCTGTGCCCCGCCGCCCGTATCGCCTGCCGACATCGCTCTTGACCCCTTCGTTCGACGGGAAATAGTCTCCGAACGGGAAGTTCATCACCAGAGACAGCGTTCAGTATATCGAACGACCTCAGAGAGATGCCGTACCTAGTGCGGCATTTTTGCAATGCGGCAACACATCTGGAGGAACCCGCGGTGGCAGCAGCACCAGTCTGGAGTGTCGACCCCCGTACCGGGAAGCGCCGGGAACAGGTCGCTGTCGAGGCGACGGCGACGGAGGTGGACGCCGCCGTCCGGGCCGCGCACGGGGCACGGGGCGCGCTCGCCGACCGGAGTGTCCGCGCCGCCTTCCTGCGCACCGCCGCCGACCGCCTGGAGGCCGCCCGGGAGGCGCTGGTCGAGGCAGCCGACGCCGAGACCGCGCTCGGCCCGGTCCGGCTGACCGGTGAACTCGCCCGTACCTGCTACCAGTTGCGCGCCTTCGCAGGCATCGTCGACGAGGGCGCCTTCCTGGACGTCGTGATCAATCACCCCGACGCCACCGCCGCCCCGCCGATCCCCGATCTGCGCCGCCACAAGGTCCCCCTCGGCGTGGTCGCCGTGTACTCCGCCTCCAACTTCCCCTTCGCCTTCTCCGTCCCCGGAGGCGACACCGCGAGTGCCCTCGCGGCCGGCTGCCCGGTCGTCGTCAAGGCCCACCCCGATCATCCGGCCCTGTCCGAACTGATCGCCAAGGTGCTGCGCACGGCCGCCGCCGAGCACGGCATCGACCAGGGCGTGATCGGTCTCGTGCACGGATTCGCCGCCGGTGTCGAACTGATCAGGCATCCGCTGATCGCCGCGGCCGGTTTCACCGGTTCCGTACGGGGCGGGCGTGCCCTTTTCGACGCCGCTGCCGCGCGTCCGGTGCCGATCCCGTTCCACGGGGAGCTGGGATCGCTCAACCCGGTCGTGATCACCGAGGCCGCCGCGGCCGAACGGGCCGAGGAGATCGGGGCCGGGCTCGCCGGGTCGATGACGCTGGGCGTCGGGCAGTTCTGTGTGAAACCGGGGCTGGTGCTCGCACCCGAGGGCGCGGCCGGTGATCGTTTGATCAAGTCGCTCACGGACGCGGTGAGCAACGTGGAGGCCGGGGTGCTCCTGGACCACCGCATGCGCGACAACTTCGTCACCGGGGTCGCCGTGCGGGCTCAGCTGCCCGATGTCGAGTCGCCGGTGACCCCGGGCGCGGGCGGCGAGCACACCGTCGGGGCGGGATTCCTCACGGTCCCGGCGGCCCGGCTGGCCGTGGACGGGGAGCACGATCTCCTCCTGGAGGAGTGCTTCGGACCGGTCACCGTCGTGGCGCGCTACACGGACGACGCCGAGGTGCGGGCCGTGCTGTCGCGGCTGCCGGGAAATCTGAGCGCGACCGTGCAGCTCTCCGAGCGGGAGGCCGCCGGGGAGGGGATCGGCGCGTCGATCCTCGCCGAGCTGACCCCGCTCGCGGGCCGGGTGCTCGTGAACGGCTGGCCGACGGGGGTCGCGGTGGCACCCGCGCAGCACCACGGAGGGCCGTACCCGGCGGCCACCTCCACGTCGACGTCCGTCGGCGGCACCGCGATCGAACGGTGGCTGCGGCCGGTCACCTACCAGAACGCGCCCGAGGCGCTGCTCCCGGCCGAGCTGCGGGACGACAATCCGCTGGGCCTGCCGAGGCGGTTCAACGGCGTGCTGGAACGCTGAGCCCCGGCCGGCCGACGGCAGGAAGAAGACGGGCGGGCGGCGAGGGGACGGCGAGCGGAGGCGGAACGGTCCGGCCCGGACCCGCCTGGAACAATCCCGCCATGGAACTGGAACTCCCCGAGCTGCCCTTCGCCCTGCGCAACTACGGCCCCGACGGCAACTGGTCGTACGAGGACGGGATCCTCACCGGATGGGCGGGAGCCCGGCAGGACCGGTTCGTGCCGCCGACCGGTGAGTCCCTGGACCCGGCCACCGACGCACCACGGCTGCTCGGCGCGCCGACCGGCGACTTTCAGCTGATCGCTCGGATCACGGTCGGTTTCGCCGCCACCTTCGACGCCGGCGTGCTCTATGTGCACGTCGGTGAACGATCCTGGGCGAAGCTGTGCCTGGAGTACTCCCCGGACGTGCCCACCGTCTGCACGGTCGTCACGCGCGGTCACTCCGACGACGCGAACTCCTTCACCGTGGAGGGCAGCTCCGTCTGGCTCAGAGTGAGCCGGACCGGCCGTTCGTTCGCGTTCCACGCCTCCCGCGACGGTGAGCGCTGGACATTCGTCCGGCTGTTCACGCTGGGTGACACCGAGCAGACCGGGGCCGCGCTGGTCGGCTTCATGACCCAGTCGCCGCTGGGGGAGGGGTGTGTCGTGACCTACGACCACCTGGAGTTCCGTCCCAGCTGGCCGAGCGATCTGCGTGACGGGAGCTGATCGAAACGCCCGGGGCAGTCGGCCGGATCGTGAGCGATCGATCGGAATAAGACCGTTCGTTTGAACGTTCATGTATCGCGGCGGAGAGCGTCTCCGCCCCCAGCCGTCCGACCTGGAGAACCGAGACAACATGCGCGTCGAGATCTGGAGCGACATCGCCTGCCCCTGGTGCTACGTGGGCAAGGCCCGCTTCGAGAAGGCGCTCGCGGCCTTCCCGCACCGCGATCAGGTGGAAGTGGTGCATCGATCGTTCGAGCTGGACCCCGGCCGGGCCAAGGACGACATCCAGCCCGTGATCACCATGCTCACCAAGAAGTACGGCATGAGCGAGGCACAGGCGCAGGCCGGTGAGGACAACCTCGGCGCCCAGGCCGCCGCCGAGGGTCTCGCCTACCGCACCCGGGGCCGCGACCACGGCAGCACCTTCGACATGCACCGTCTGCTCCACCTCGCGAAGGACCACGGCCGCCAGGGCGAGCTGATCCAGCTGCTGTACGAGGCCAACTTCGCCGACGAGCGGTCCCTCTTCGAGGACACCGAGCGACTGGTCGAGATCGCCACGGGCGCCGGACTCGACGCCGCCGAGGTGCGCACGGTGCTCGCCGACCCCACCGCCTATGCCGACGAGGTGCGGGCCGACGAGCGCGAGGCCGCGCAGCTCGGCGCGAACGGCGTGCCGTTCTTCGTCCTCGACCGCAAGTACGGCGTGTCGGGCGCCCAGCCCGCCGAAGTGTTCGGCCAGGCCCTGACCCAGGCGTGGGGCGAGCGCTCGCCGCTGCGGCTGATCGACGACGGCGGGGACGTCTGCGGCCCGGACGGCTGCCCGGTGCCCCAGCCCTGACCTGGGACACAAAGCGCCAGGCCGGGCGCCATCCATAAGCGCTCCTTGGACGTACCGCGCAGAATTACGCAATGGACGTCCACATCCACCGGCCGCACAGTGGAGCCATGGACACCTTCGAGAGCCTCGTCCGCGCCGAGTTCACCCCGAAGAACACCTTTCTCAACACCGCCAGCAATGGTCTGCTCCCGGCCCGTACCACCGCTGCCCTCGACCGGGCGGTGCGGATGCGGGCCGAGGGCATCTCGCTGGTCCCGCTGTACGACGAGGTGGAGGCCGTGCGCGCGAGCGTCGCCCGGCTGGCCGGAGTGCCCGTCCGACAGGTCGCCGCCGGGACCTCGGTCGCCGAGTTCGGCGCGCTGATCGCCGCGGCGCTGCCCGCCGGGGCCGAGGTGCTCACCGCGGAGGCCGACTTCGCCTCCCTGGTGAACCCCTTCCACATGCGCGGCGATCTCAAGGTGCGGGCCGTACCGCTGGAGCGGCTCGCCGAATCCGTCCGCGCGGAGACCGAGCTGGTCGCGGTCAGTGTCGTGCAGTCCGCCGACGGCAGGCTCGCCGACCTGACCGCCGTGCGCGAGGCCGCACGCGCGCGGGGAGCGCGTGTCTACGTCGACGCCTCCCAGTCGATCGGCTGGCTGCCGATCGATCCCGATTCCTACGACTTCCTCGCCGCGGTCGGCTTCAAATGGCTGCTCGGCCCGCACGGGGCCGCCTTCTTCGTGGTCCCCGAGGACCTCGGCGCCCTGACCCCGCTCCTCGCGGGCTGGGTCGCCGGAGAGGCCCCCTGGGACAGCTGCTACGGCCCCGTCGAGGAACTCGCCCACTCCGCGCGCCGCTTCGACATCAGCCCCGCCCTGTTCACCCACGCCGGCCTGCGCGCCTCCCTCGACCTGATCGAGGAACTCGGCGTCGCCGCCGTGCACGCCCACGACGTCGCCCTCGCCGACCGCTTCCGCACCGGCCTGCACGCGCTCGGCCACACCCCCCTCGCGGCGCCCGGCTCGGCGATCGTCTCCGTCCCCGGCCTCGGCGGCCACCAGCCCCGGCTCAGCGCCGCCGGCATCGAGGTCTCCGACCGCGCGGGCAACCTGCGCGCCGCCTTCCACCTCTACAACACCCCCGCCGACGTCGACCGACTGCTGTCCACCCTGTCCACCTGACGCCCGCGCGCGGGCACCGGAAACGCACCAAGGGGCCGACGGCGCCCCCGGGGGACGTCGACGCCGTACGCGATGAAAGCGGGCGCCCGCGGCGCGCACCGGGTTCAGCGCACCGGGGTGAAGTCCCGGGCCGCGATGAACTCCGGTCGGCGTACCGGCGCGGCGAACGGCTCCATGGCCGCGTTCTCCACGCTGTTGAACACGATGAACACATTGCTGCGCGGGAACGGCGTGATGTTGTCGCCGGAGCCGTGCATGCAGTTGCAGTCGAACCAGGTCGCCGAGCCGGACCTGCCCGTGAAGAGCTTGATGCCGTACTCGGAGGCCATCTTGGTCAGCGCCTCGTCGGAGGGCGTGCCGGCGTCCTGCATCTGGAGCGACTTCTTGTAGTTGTCCTCGGGCGTGGCGCCCGCGCAGCCGAGGAACGTGCGGTGCGAGCCCGGCATGATCATGAGGCCGCCGTTGGTGTCGTGATTCTCGGTCAGCGCGATCGATACGGACACGGCCCGCATGTTCGCCAGGCCGTCCTCGGCGTGCCACGTCTCGAAGTCGGAGTGCCAGTAGAAGCCGCCGGCGCCGAAGCCGGGCTTCACGTTGATCCGGGACTGGTGGACGTACACGTCCGAGCCGAGGATCTGCCGGGCCCGCCCGACGACCCGTTCGTCGCGGACCAGCCGGGCGAACACCTCGCTGATCCGGTGCACCTCGAAGACCGAGCGGATCTCCTGCGATCTCCGCTCGATGATCGAACGCTCATCGGCACGGATCGCCGGATCGGCGATCAGCCGGTCCATCTCCCGCCGGTAGACGGCCACCTCGTCGTCGGTGATCAGCTGATCGATCGCGAGGAAACCGTTCTGTTCGTACCCGCGCAGATCGTTTGCCGGGATCGGGCCCGGGGTGCCGGGCGAGCCCCAGACGACCGGATCCTGACGGGGGACGGTCACCTCGGTGGTGCCGCGGCTGGGATACAGGTCGGTGATCGTGGTCATGGCGGTCACACCTCCTCGGAGCGGGAGTCGGAGCCGGGTTCGGGCTCGGGTTCGGTGAGCAGCGGATAGACGCCGTTCTCGTCGTGGTCCTCCCGGCCGGTGACCGGCGGGTTGAACACACAGATGCAGCGGAAGTCCTCCTCGACCTTGAGCGTGTGCCGCTCGTGGCCGTTCAGGAGGTACATGGTCCCGGGCGTGATCGAGTGGGTCAGCCCGGACTCGTGGTCGGTCAGTTCGGCCTCGCCCTCGACGCAGACGACGGCCTCGATGTGGTTCGCGTACCACATCGACGTCTCGGTGCCGGCGTAGAGGACCGTTTCATGCAGCGAGAAGCCGACGCGCTCCTTGGCGAGCACGATGCGTTTGCTCTCCCAGGTGCCGGACGCGGCCTTCACATGCCGGTCGGTGCCTTCGATCTCCTTGAACGATCGAACGATCACGGCGGAACGATGCCTCCTTGTGCAGGGGGTGGGTGTGTGGGAGGGGGAAGGAGGGGCGTGGGCGGCGTGGAGAGTCAGCGGGTCTCGCGCACCGCGCGGGCGAGCGTTTTCAGGCCCTCGTCCAGTTCGTCGGGGGCGATGGTGAGCGCGGGCAGCAGTTTGACGACCTCGCCCTCGGGGCCGGACGTCTCGATCAGCAGCCCGAGTTCGAACGCTCGCTGGGCGATCTTCCCGGCGCGCTCCTTGTCACGGAACTCGATGCCCCACACCAGCCCGCGCCCGCGATACTCCTTGATGTCGGCGAGGTTCTCCTCGGTGATGGAGATCAGCTCACGTTCGATCTGTTCGCCGCGCTCACGGGTCTGCTTCTCCATGATGGAGCCGTCCGCCCAGTACGTCTCCAGCGCCGCCGTGGCGGTGACGAACGCGGGGTTGTTGCCGCGGAAGGTGCCGTTGTGCTCGCCCGGCTCCCAGATGTCCAGCTCGGGCCTGAACAGGCACAGCGACATGGGCAGCCCGTAGCCGCTGATCGACTTGGACACGGTGACGATGTCGGGCGTGATCCCGGCCTCCTCGAACGAGAAGAACGCGCCGGTACGGCCGCAGCCCATCTGGATGTCGTCGACGATCAGCAGCATGTCGCGCCGTTCGCACAGTTCGGCGAGGGCGCGCAGCCACTCGGGCCGGGCCACATTGATGCCGCCCTCACCCTGCACGGTCTCGACGATCACGGCGGCCGGCTGGTTGAGCCCGGAGCCCTGGTCCTCCAGCAGCCGCTCGAACCACAGGAAGTCCGGCACCCGGCCGTCGAGATAGTGATCGAACGGCATGGGCGTGCCGTGCACCAGCGGGATACCGGCCCCGGCCCGCTTGAACGCGTTGCCGGTCACGGCGAGCGACCCGAGCGACATCCCGTGGAAAGCGTTCGTGAACGACACGATCGATTCGCGCCCCTTCACCTTCCGCGCCAGCTTCAGCGCGGACTCCACGGCGTTGGTGCCGGTGGGCCCGGGGAACATCACCTTGTACGGCAGATCGCGGGGCCGCAGCACCAGATCCTGGAAGGCGCGCAGGAACGAACGTTTCGCGGTGGTCGACATGTCGAGGCCGTGGGTCACGCCGTCGCGCATCAGATAGTCGATCAGTGCGCGTTTGATCACCGGGTTGTTGTGTCCGTAGTTGAGTGATCCCGCACCGGCGAAGAAATCCAGGTACCGGTGGCCGTCCTCGTCGTACATCAGGCTGCCCTGGGCACGGTCGAACACGGTGGGCCACCCGCGGCAGTAGCTGCGCACCTCGGACTCCAGGGTCTCGAAGATGCTCAGGTCGGGCTGGGTGATGGTCACGGTGAATCGCTCCTCAGTGCGAAGGGGCTTGAGAGGTGCCGTGCGGCGGCCGGATGGTCAGCGGGCCGATGCGGTACAGGACCTCGGGATCGTGCGGGCCGTCCGGGAACAGCCCCGCTCCGAACAGCACCTCGCGCTCCACGGGGGCGTCGTGCCGGTCGGCGTAGGAGGCGAACAGTTGCTCGGAGGCGGTGTTGCCCGGCGTGATGGTGGTCTCGACGGTCGTGATCGGGTGCTCAGAGGCGATCCGCGCGGTCAGCGCGTCCAGCAGTCGGGCGGCCAGCCCGCGCCCCCGGTGTGCGGTATGCACCGCCACCTGCCACACCAGCAGCGTGCCCGGCCGGTCCGGCCGCAGATATCCGGTCACGAACCCGACGGGCGTCCCGTCCTGCGCGCGGGCCACCGCGGACGTGCCGGCGAAGTCACGGCACCACAGGAGATAGGCGTACGACGAGTTCAGGTCGAGATTTCCGGATTCCTTGGCGAGTCGCCATAGAGCGGCCCCGTCCGCCACCGACGGACGGCCGATCTGTAGGTCTGCTTGTGCGGCAGTCATGCGAATTGAATTTAGCGAGGTAAATTTGAAATTTCATGGGCGGAGAGGGTTGGGTCGACGCGGTGCTTGTGTTATCACGCGGGCGTGCAGGCGTGGGCGAGAGAGTTGCGAGTTGTCCATATTTGCCCGTGATAAATCATGGCAAAAGGGGTGACCTGTGGAACGCGTCACAATCAGGTAACCCTCGTTGAGTGGGTCCGGATTACCTGCCCGATGTTCGCGAAATCTTAGCGTTTAGGGACGGAGATCGCGGGCAGAAGAAAACGGGCAGCTGCCCTCATTTGATTCTCAGAATTCCAGTCGGATTCTCAGGGAGTCGGCCGCGTGAATAGTGGTCGATGAGATCTCGATGGAATCCCGGACTGTCGGCCGGTGCGGCCGGAGGCCCATGGCCCAGCGGTGCCCGGCCGGTTGCGAGACCCTCGCGCGCGACACCTGATCGGCTTTCTCCGCGAGAAGGAAATGGGCGATCGTTTGGTGATCAAACGATCAGCCGCGGTGCCCGAAGCCCCCTCCGTCCACGAAACAGCTCCCTAGGCCCTCTCCGCCGTCCCCAGCGCCCCGACCACATCAACAGCCAGCCCCTGTTCCGCCATGGCCGTGCCCAGGCCGGTGAGGCAGGCCCGTACGGTGCCCGGTGTCGCATCCGTGCCGTAGTGGTTGACGCGGATCATCTCCTTGGCCAGGGGGCCGCCGCCCGCGGCGAGGGGCAGGGCCGGGTCCGCGGCCAGGACGCGGGCGACCAGGTCGGAGGCGTTCACGCCCGCCGGGGTGCGGAGGGTCGTGGCGACCGGGGCGGCCTCCCGCGGATCGTGGACGTACGGTTCCAGGCCGCCGCCGAGCGCGAGGGCACCCGCGCGGGTGCTCGCGGCTGCCGCGCGGTGGCGGGACATGAGCGTGTCCAGGCCCTCCGCCTCGATACGCGCCACGCAAGCCTCCAGGCCGAGCATCTCCAACTGGGCGGGGGCGTGGAGCAGGGCCTTGCGGCCGGTGTCGATCCAGCGCTCCTTCCAGTCCAGGAGGGAGAGGTAGGAGCGGCGCGGGGCGTGCGGATTGTTGGTCATGCGCGTCCATGCTCGTTCGCTCACCGACACGGCCGACACGCCGGCGGGACCGCCCATCGCCTTCTGCGCGCCGATCACGCACAGGTCGACGCCCCACGCGTCCGGCAACACGGGTTCGGCGCCCACCGAGGCCACGGCGTCGAGGTAGAAGAGGGCGCCATGGGCCCGTACGACCTCCCCGATCTCGGCCACCGGGTTCGTGTTGCCCGTCGCCGCCTCGGCGTGGACGAGGGAGACGAAATCGATCTCCGGGTGTTCGTTCAGGGCCTCGCGGATCTGGTCGGCGGTGACCGCCGTGTGGAAGGGGACCGCCAGGTCGTGCACGGTCGCGCCGCAGTCACGCAGCCAGTTGCCGAAGGTCTGGCCGTACGGCCCGGTGATCACGTTCAGCGCGATCGTTTCCGGCGTCGCCGTGGCGCGGATCGCGCCTTCCAGCGGCAGCAGCGCCTCGCCCTGCGTGATCACCACGTCCTGGCGGGTGTCGAGCAGCCGGGCCACCCGGTCCTCGATGGCGGCGAAACGCTCGGCGCTCAGCGGGGCGAGGTCGAGGAAGGGGTGCGTCACGGTGGTGCTCTTTCGGTCATGGGCGGGGTGGATCGATGTCGTCGAGAGTAGCCGGGCGGATTCCGGTCCCACCCGCCGACCTTCCGGCTCGGGCCGCAGGTCAGGAGCGCCCCGGCAGGCCCTGAGCGGCCCCGAGCCGCCGCTCAGGTGCCCCTGAGGTCCCCGAGCCGCCACTCGGCTCCCCCCGAGCTGCCGTTCAGGTACTCCCGGAGGCTCCCGAGCGCCCACTCGGCTCCCCCCCCGAGCGCCTCCCGAGCCGCCGTTCAGGTACCCCGAGGTTCCCGAGCGGCCACTCGGCTGCCCCTGAGTGGCCCCCGAGCCGCCAGTCAGGTCCCCGCGAGGCCCCCAGGCCGCCGCTCGGCCGCCCCCGAGCGCCCCCAAGCCGCCACTCAAGTGCCCCCGAGCGGCCCCCGAGCGGTCTCTGAGCTGCCCCCGCCCTGCTTCCGCTCTGCCCCCGCCCTGCTCCAAGCGGCCACTAGGTCCTGTCCGGCGGATCACTGGCGGAGCCAGAGTCGGATCGCTGCGGCGGTGACGGTGCCGTGGAAGACGTAGGCCCGCTTGTCGTAGCGG
>NZ_JBHYUG010000086.1:0-35506 GCF_042749375.1 Streptomyces sp. NPDC059477
CGTGACCACCGGTACGGCGACCACCGGCCCTGTGACCAGCGAAAACGTCAGCCCGGCCGCCGCAGTGGCGGCCGTCGACCACGCGACCTGGCAGAAGGACTGCCGGGCCGTGATGGACCAGGCACTGCCGTACCTCAAGGAGCGGATCGCGCAGGCCGGGCCCGGCGAGAAGCAGGCGCTGGTCCTGGACATCGACAACACCAGCCTGGAGACCGACTTCGGCTTCAGCTACCCGCAGCCCGCCAACGAGCCGGTGCTGGAGGTCGCGCGGTACGCCCAGGAGCACGGCGTCGACCTGTTCTTCGTGACCGCCCGTCCCGGGATCATCTCGCTGCCGACCGAGTACAACCTCGACCACGCGGGGTACGAGGTCTCCGGTCTGTACGTGCGCGGCTTCTTCGACCTCTTCAAGGACGTCGCCGCGTACAAGACCGCCCAGCGCGCCGAGATCGAGTCGAACGGCTACACGATCATCGCCAACATCGGCAACAGCGCGACCGACCTGTCCGGCGGACATGCGGAGAGGACGTACAAGCTGCCGGACTACGACGGCCAGCTGTCCTGAACCGGTCCGGCCGGGCCCACCGCGTCCGGGCCCCGGCCGGGGCAACTCCCTTTGCTCACCGGCCCGTTCAGGTGATCGCGGGCTGACCGCGTCGCGCGGGGGAACCGTCTCGCGGGGTGGGCGGACGGGACCGGGCGCGTGGGTCGGCGGACTGCCCTCCGGTGGGGTCGTCGCGCTGGTACGGGGGCTTTTCGCGCCCATGGGGGTTCTCGGGGGAGGGCGGGTGGGCCGACCCGGTGGACGGGCTCGGCGTAGAGGCAGGCTCGGTGGACGGCCCAGCGCCCATCGGGTGTTCGGCCCAGCGCGCATCCGGCGGACAACCCCCGCGCTGGCCAGGTACAGCCCCGTGAACAATCCCCTCACTCGCCGGTCGCCTCGGGAGGCGAGTCGCTTCCTGGGCTCCGTGAGGAATGGGCCTGCCGTCAGATTCTCGAATACGTCATCGGCGCTCCGCCTTTGCGGCGAGTGCCCTTGCCGAACAGACCTGCCCACAAGTCAAAGTCATCGCACAATTCGATGTGCTGCGGACCCGGGCCCCGGCAGCCGAGACCGAGGACGCCCCATTCGAACGGAACTACCTTTCCTACGCAGGGAATAGGCCCGGCAAACTCGCCATCCACGGCATCGGCCTGAGCAATTCGGCCGGTGGCCACTGGACGCCCGGCTCCTTGCCGGTGACGCGCATCCAGCCCGGCGCCGGTCTGTCTCCACTGTCCGAGCCGTACCCCCGTGTGACAGAGGAAAGGGCCGGTGCCCGACCCGCGGCACCGGCCCTTCCCTCACGGCGTGATCGTCACGCCTCCTTGCTCAGATTCGGCCCCGCTCCGCCGGCCGCCTGCTCGATGGGCGGGACGTCGGGGAGGGCGGACTTCTCCTCGCCGCGGAAGGTGAAGGTCTTGTTCTCGCCCTCGCCCTCCGTGTCCACGACCACGATGTGGCCGGGGCGCAGCTCGCCGAAGAGGATCTTCTCCGACAGGGAGTCCTCGATCTCGCGCTGGATGGTCCGGCGCAGCGGCCGGGCGCCCATCACGGGGTCGTAGCCCTTCTGCGACAGCAGCTCCTTGGCGGACTGGGACAGCTCGATGCCCATGTCCCGGTCCTTCAGGCGCTCGTCCACCTTGCCGATCATCAGGTCGACGATCTGGAGGATGTCGGACTTGGTGAGCTGCGGGAAGACCACCACGTCATCGACGCGGTTGAGGAACTCGGGCCGGAAGTGCTGCTTCAGCTCGTCCTGGACCTTGTTCTTCATGCGCTCGTAGTTGGTCTTCGTGTCACCCGCGGCGGCGAAGCCCAGGTTGAAGCCCTTGGAGATGTCCCGCGTGCCGAGGTTGGTCGTCATGATGATGACCGTGTTCTTGAAGTCCACGACCCGGCCCTGGGAGTCGGTCAGCCGACCGTCCTCCAGGATCTGGAGCAGCGAGTTGAAGATGTCCGGGTGGGCCTTCTCGACCTCGTCGAACAGCACGACGGAGAACGGCTTGCGGCGGACCTTCTCGGTGAGCTGGCCGCCCTCTTCGTAGCCCACGTAGCCGGGGGGCGAGCCGAAGAGCCGGGAGACCGTGTGCTTCTCGCTGAACTCCGACATGTCGAGGGAGATCAGCGCGTCCTCGTCGCCGAAGAGGAACTCGGCGAGCGCCTTGGACAGCTCGGTCTTACCGACACCGGACGGACCGGCGAAGATGAACGATCCACCGGGGCGCTTGGGGTCCTTCAGACCCGCGCGCGTGCGCCGGATCGCCTTCGACAGGGCCTTGACCGCGTCGACCTGGCCGATGACCCGCTTGTGCAGCTCCTCCTCCATGCGGAGCAGGCGGCTGGACTCCTCCTCGGTCAGCTCGAAGACCGGGATGCCGGTGGCCGTGGAGAGGACCTCGGCGATCAGCTCGCCGTCGACCTCGGCCACGACGTCCATGTCGCCGGCCTTCCACTCCTTCTCGCGCTTGGCCTTGGCGGCAAGGAGCTGCTTCTCCTTGTCGCGCAGGGAGGCGGCCTTCTCGAAGTCCTGCGAGTCGATCGCGGACTCCTTGTCGCGGCGGACGCCGGCGATCTTCTCGTCGAACTCGCGCAGGTCCGGCGGCGCGGTCATCCGGCGGATACGCATCCGGGATCCGGCCTCGTCGATCAGGTCGATCGCCTTGTCCGGCAGGAAGCGGTCCGAGATGTACCGGTCGGCCAGGGTGGCGGCCTGGACCAGCGCCTCGTCCGTGATGGAGACGCGGTGGTGGGCCTCGTAGCGGTCGCGCAGGCCCTTGAGGATCTCGATGGTGTGCGACAGGGACGGCTCGGCGACCTGGATGGGCTGGAAGCGGCGCTCCAGGGCCGCGTCCTTCTCCAGGTGCTTGCGGTACTCGTCCAGGGTGGTCGCACCGATGGTCTGGAGTTCACCGCGGGCCAGCATCGGCTTCAGGATGCTCGCCGCGTCGATGGCGCCCTCGGCGGCACCCGCACCGACCAGCGTGTGCAGCTCGTCGATGAAGAGGATGATGTCGCCGCGCGTGCGGATCTCCTTGAGCACCTTCTTCAGGCGCTCCTCGAAGTCACCTCGGTAGCGGGAGCCGGCGACCAGGGCGCCGAGGTCCAGGGTGTAGAGGTGCTTGTCCTTGAGCGTCTCGGGCACCTCGCCCTTGACGATGGCCTGAGCGAGGCCCTCGACGACGGCGGTCTTGCCGACGCCGGGCTCACCGATCAGGACCGGGTTGTTCTTCGTACGGCGGGACAGCACCTGCATGACCCGCTCGATCTCCTTCTCGCGCCCGATGACCGGGTCGAGCTTGGATTCGCGGGCCGCCTGGGTGAGGTTGCGGCCGAACTGGTCGAGGACCAGGGACGTCGAGGGGGTACCCTCCGCAGGGCCGCCGGCGGTGGCGGTCTCCTTGCCCTGGTAGCCGGAGAGCAGCTGGATCACCTGCTGCCGCACCCGGTTGAGGTCTGCGCCCAGCTTGACCAGGACCTGGGCGGCGACGCCCTCGCCCTCACGGATCAGGCCGAGCAGGATGTGCTCCGTGCCGATGTAGTTGTGGCCCAGCTGAAGGGCCTCGCGGAGCGACAGCTCCAGGACCTTCTTGGCACGGGGGGTGAAGGGGATGTGCCCGGACGGGGCCTGCTGGCCCTGACCGATGATCTCCTCCACCTGCTGACGGACCGCCTCAAGCGAAATGCCGAGGCTCTCCAGGGCCTTTGCGGCGACACCCTCACCCTCATGGATCAGGCCCAGGAGGATGTGCTCGGTGCCGATGTAGTTGTGGTTGAGCATCCGGGCTTCTTCCTGAGCCAGGACGACAACCCGCCGCGCGCGGTCGGTGAACCTCTCGAACATCGTTAATCGCTCCTCAGAGCGGTCAGGCAGTAAGGGGACGCTCCCCTCTCTGTCCTTCCGCAGCTTAGTCCCGCAAGCGGGGACCGCTCATTCCAACTGCCGACACCGTCCGGATCACCTCCGCCCGGTTCCCCTCCGCTCTTGCGGAGACGAATTTGCTGCCTCCTGACCCCGAACGCCGACAACTGCTCCAACCCGATGGTGCGAGACGATGTTCCCGCAGGCCAGGCAGTTACCCACGTCATCAGTACGCCGATGGCGAACGCGAGACAGCCTTTCCTGCGTGTCGCCCCCTCCCACTAGGCATGTCTTACCCGTCGGCACTGACACTCCATGCCGCGCGCCTTGGTTCCCTCCGCTACGGGCGAACAACCTTGCGCCACCCCGCACCCCCACACGCCCCCATTTCCAGCACGCTGTGCAATCAAACGCACACCCAACGTAACCCCACCCTTTCCCGGCCGGTTGCGCTGGGCATGGCTGGCGCCCCTTCCCCGTACGGCACGGTCCCCGGCCCTCGCGGGCCGCTCGCCGCGAATGTCCGGGACATCCCGGACATCCAGCGGTACTACGAGAACGAACTGGGCTGGCCGACAGTGCCCGGCGATCCGCTCCGGCTGCGCGCCGGCATCCGCTTCGACGTCCTGGACGTCCCGGCCGAGGCGGGCCACGCCGCCCTGCGCCACCTGGCGCCGGGCTCCCCGGTGGCCCTGGAGGGCGTGACGCGCGCGGGAGGCGAAAAGGGCGGGGAGTGCGGCGCCGGCGCGGGCGGGGAGGGCTGCGGAGGCCGGGTGAGCGGGCGGGAGGAGCGCGGGGAGCGGATGCTGCTCCTGGTGGCCGCGGGGGCCGCCGAGGAGCTTCCGGGGCTGTTGGAGTGGCTTGAGTGGGGGGCGCTGGCCGCGGGCCTGGACCTGGTGGCGATCGGGGGCGGCGAGCTGATGACGGCGCCGCTGCGGCCGGATCGCCCGGGGGCGGTGGAGCCGGTGAGGGGGGATCGGGCGGGGGGTGGGCCGGATTCCCTCGCGGGAGCAGGACCGGGCGCGGGTGTCGCGGCGGAGTCGCGGTCGGGGGCGATACTGCCGGACCCGGACCCGGACCCGGGGCTGCGGGTTGTGCGGGAGCCGTGGGCTGCGCCGGGGGCGCTCAGCGGGGCCGTTCCGGGGCCGCGGTCCGAAGCGGTGCCGGGCATCGGCGGACGGCCCCTGCGGGGCCCGTCGGTCATGGCCGGGGATCCTGGGCCGCTCCGCGCGGGATGTGCGAGACGTATGGGGTGTGCGCGATGCGCAGGACGTACGGGGTGCACAGGGCGTACGGGGTGTGCGGGGCGTACGGGGTGTGCGGGATGTTCCTTGCAGGGGGCCGCCGTGTGGTTGCGGCCCCCCGAGCCGGGGTGCGAGGTCGAGGCCTCGCTGCCGACGCTGTCGGCCATGGGGGGCGTTGGGGGCGCCCCCGATCTCGTACGACTCGTGGACACGGTGGCCACTCACTGCCACCGCATCCGATTGCGGCGCTCGTGCGCTCAGGCGTTGGCCTTCTCGTAAGCCTCGCGAATGGTCGCGGGAACGCGGCCACGGTCATTGACCTCGTAGCCGTTCTCCTTCGCCCAGGCGCGGATCGCCGCGGTGTCCTGGCTGCCGCCGGTGGCGACGCGCGCCTTTCCACGTCCGCCCGATCCACGGCCACCAGTACGCCGACCGCCCTTCACATACGGATCAAGAAGGCCACGCAGCTTGTCCGCATTGGTGGTCGTGAGATCGATCTCGTAGGTCTTGCCGTCCAGAGCGAACGTCACCGTCTCGTCCGCCTCGCCGCCGTCGAGGTCGTCGACAAGAAGGACCTGAACCTTCTGTGCCACCGGATTTCCTTTCATCGATAACGTGAGGGCCGGGGTGTGCGGCGTCCGCCGTTTCACCGCTCCCTTGTTATATGCACTACGCAGTACGTCGGAAAGCAAACCGCTTTTGCTGGAAAAACACAAACCCCCGGGAGAGACTCACAGGGCTGAGACCACTCGGAAACGTGCGCGTTTCGGACATAGGGAACCTGGGCAAGGGGGTCGGGCGGAATATGCCGTGACGATCACAGATGCAGCAGCATCCGGCTGTTGCCCAAGGTGTTCGGTTTCACTCGTTCGAGACCGAGGAACTCGGCGACGCCCTCGTCGTAAGAACGCAACAGCTCCGCGTAGACATCGGTGTCGACCGGTGTCTCACCGATCTCCACGAAGCCGTGTCTGCCGAAGAAGTCGACTTCGAAGGTGAGACAGAAAACCCGGCGAACGCCCAGCCAGCGCGCGGTGTGCAGCAACTTCTCCAGCACTTGATGACCGACGCCGCTGCCCTTGAGGCCCGGCTTCACGGCGAGAGTGCGGACTTCCGCGAGGTCTTCCCACATCACGTGCAGAGCGCCGCAGCCGACCACCTCGGCGTTGTCGTCGCGTTCCGCGACCCAGAACTCCTGGATGTCCTCGTAAAGCGTGACCGTCGCTTTGTCGAGCAGGATGCGCTCGCGGGCGTACGCGTCAAGGAGTGCGCGCACCACGGGTACATCGCTGGTCCGGGCCCGTCGGACGGTGATGGCTTTAGCGGTGACTTCGGAGCTCTCTGCGCTCTGTGCGGACATGAACGGACGCTATCGCCCGCCGTCCCGAGGTGCCGCGCCGGGGTTCTCGGCCGGGTTCTCGGCGTGCTTCTCGTCGGGGTTCTCGCCCGGGTTCTCCGTCGCGGCTTGGTCGGCTTCCGGTTCTTGGGGTGTTTCCGGCCCCTGGACCATGCGTACGGCGTCCGCGAGTGCTCTGCGCTGTTCCTCGCTCATCATGCCGAAGAACGCGACGAGAGCCGCCGCCGGGTTGTCGCTCTGCGCCCAAGCGTCGTTCATCAGGGCGGCGGCGTAGGCGGCCCTGGTGGAGACCGCCTCATATCGATAGGCCCGGCCTTCCGCCTCACGGCGGACCCAGCCCTTCTGATGGAGATTGTCCAAAACGGTCATCACCGTGGTGTAGGCGATGGACCGTTCCTGCTGAAGGTCTTCCAGGACTTCTCGAACGGTGACCGGGCGGTTCCACTTCCACACCCGCGTCATGACCGCGTCTTCGAGTTCTCCCAATGGGCGAGGCACAACTCAGCACAATAGTGGGAGATCTCGGCAATGACGTGCTGGACGTGCACCTTTACTGAAAATAGGGGCAAAAGGGGCACGAAGCGGCTGTCGTGCGCCGCTCGGGCGGCGATTGGGCAGCCGTCAGGCGTCGGTCTTGGCGGTGGAGGACTGCTGGACGCCCTCCGCGCGCGCGAGGGCGGCGTCGACGGCCGCGTCCTCCTTGGTCTTCTGGGTTCCGCCCTGGGTCTTCACGATCACGCGGATCACACCGATGAAGAAGACGGCCATCACGACCGGGGGCAGAAGCGCGGAGACATAGTCCATGGCGCAAGGGTAGACGCGGGCCGCCGGACGCCCGGGACGGGGTGCCGTCAGCCGACCGCGAGCCGCTGGGACGGCCTGGCGGGCGGCTGCGGGGGCTTGCGGCGCGGGAAGACCTCACCGGGGGTGGGGATGGGCCGCCGCGCGGGCTGCGGCGAGGCGGGCCGCTCGGGACGCTTCCCGGGCTTTCGCTCGGGCTGCCTGTCCGGCTTCTCGGCGGGCTGCTTGTCCGCGGGCTTCCCGCCGGGTTCGGCGAGCCGCCCGCCCTGGTCCGCCAGACCGCCGGGAAGAGCCGTCAGGCGGATCCGGGAGACCGGGACGGCCGGGAGGTCGGGCCGCCCGGTCCGCAGCGCCGTACGCCGCGCGAGACGGGCGCGTACGTCCCGTTCCGCGAGCAGCCGGCAGCGGTCGAGGAGGGCGGCGGCGGGCGGGCTGCCGCGCAGGGCGCGCAGGGCGGCGAGGTCGTCGGCGACGGGGCGGTATCCGGCGGCCAGGACCTCCTCCAGGAGCGTCAGATAGCCGGCGGCGGTGCCGGGCAGCGCGGCCCGGTAGCGCGCGAGGTCCGCCACCAGGAAGGCCCGCAGCCGCGCGGCCTCGCGCGTCGCCTCGTCGAGCGACTCGGCCAGCCGGAGACAGTCCTGAACGTCCTCGTCCGAGGCGCGGCCGGGTTCCAGGGCGAGAGCGAGAGCGCGCCGAATCACACGCAGCTCCTCCCCGCCGAACGCCATGCCGCCACGGGATCCGTAAGGCGTGGGCATATCCCAAAGATACGCACTAATCAGACAAATTTCGCATAGGGAGTTGGGTGTGGCGTGGGGAGATACACGGGTGGGGGTAGGGGCCGGATTTCCGGCGTGCGGGCCCTGCGGGGCGGCTTTTCGGGGGGCTTGGGTGCTCTTCGGGGGACTCCGGGGAATCTCCGGCGGGCGTTCCGCCAATGGGGGTCTCCGGGGTCCCCGACGCCCTTCGGTGAGCGGCGACCTCGACCCGCCGTCGACGTCCGCGCCGCCACTCGATCCGACGGAAGTGCCCCACCGGCTGCACCATCCCGCCCCGCGTCCGGCGGGCCTGGTGGGCAGCCGCGCGCGGGGCCGTCCCGCCGCCGTGCCCCTGGCGCAGCCGCCGCCCCCGCGCCGGCCGCGTCAGGGCGGCTCCCACGCCGAAGCCTCAGGCCGGCTCGCACGGCGGAGGCTCAGGTCGCGCGCACGCCGAAGGGAGAACGCCCGCACAGGGGCGCGCCCCGGATGGCTCAAAGGCGTGTCACATACGCGACACATTCCGTTCGTAGACCAATCGCAGCCCGATGAGCGTCAGCCACGGCTCGTGTTCGTCGATCACCGAGGACTCGCCCAGGACCATCGGTGCCAGCCCGCCCGTCGCGATCACGGTGACGTCCTCGGGGTCGTCGGCGAGTTCGCGGGCCATGCGGTTGACCACGCCGTCGACCTGGCCCGCGAAGCCGAAGACGATGCCGGACTGCATGGCCTCGACCGTGTTCTTGCCGATCACACTGCGCGGCCGGGCCACCTCGATCTTGCGGAGCTGGGCGCCGCGGACGCCGAGCGCCTCGACGGAGATCTCGATGCCGGGCGCGATGACCCCGCCGACATACTCCCCGCGCGCGCTGACCGCGTCGAACGTCGTCGCCGTACCGAAGTCCACGACGATCGCCGGCCCCCCGTACAGCTCGACCGCGGCGACCGAGTTGATGATCCGGTCCGCGCCGACCTCCTTGGGGTTGTCGGTGAGGATCGGCACGCCCGTCTTGACGCCGGGTTCGACGAGGACGGCCGGTACGTCGCCGTAGTACCGGCGGGTCACCTCGCGCAGTTCGTGCAGCACGGACGGCACGGTCGCGCAGATGGCGATGCCGTCGATGCCGTCGCCCAGCTCGTCGCCGAGCAGCGGGTGCATGCCCATGAGGCCCTGGAGCAGCACCGCCAGCTCGTCCGCGGTGCGGCGGGCGTCCGTGGAGATGCGCCAGTGCTCGACGATGTCCTCGCCGTCGAACAGGCCGAGCACCGTGTGCGTGTTGCCTACGTCGATCGTCAGCAGCATGGCCGTCCCGCTCCCTACTCCGCCGCGCGCAGGTCGAGGCCGATGTCCAGGATCGGCGAGGAGTGCGTCAGCGCCCCCACGGCGAGGTAGTCGACGCCCGTGTCGGCGTACGCCTTGGCGTTGCCCAGGGTGAGCCGGCCCGACGCCTCCAGCGCCGCGCGGCCGTCGACGATGGCGACCGCCTCCTCGCACTCGCCGGGCGTGAAGTTGTCCAGCAGGATCAGGTCCGCGCCGGAGTCCACGACCTCGCGCAGCTGGTGCAGCGTGTCGACCTCGACCTCGATCGGCACGTCGGGGAACGCCTCGCGCACGGCCTTGAACGCCTGCGCCACGCCGCCCGCGGCGACCACGTGGTTGTCCTTGACGAGCGCCGCGTCGGACAGCGACATGCGGTGGTTGACGCCCCCGCCGCAGCGCACCGCGAACTTCTCCAGGGCGCGCAGCCCCGGTGTGGTCTTGCGCGTGTCGCGGACCTTCGCCCCGGTGGTCTCCAGGATGTCCGCCCACGCGCGCGTGGCGGTCGCGATGCCGGACATGCGGCACAGCAGGTTGAGCGCGCTGCGCTCGGCGGTCAGCAGGTCGCGGGTGCGGGTGGTGACCGACAGCAGCTTCTGCCCGGCCTCGATCCGGTCGCCGTCCTCGACGTGGCGTTCGACCTCGAACTCGTCCGTGCAGACCACCGAGATCACCGCCTCGGCGACCCGCAGGCCCGCCACGACGCCCGCCTCGCGCGCGACGAAGTCGGCGGTGGCGACGGCGTCCTCGGGGATGGTCGCGACGGTCGTGACGTCCACACCGCCCGCCAGGTCCTCCTGGACGGCCACATTGGCGATGTCCTCGACCTCCAGGGGATCGAGTCCGGCGGCGGCCAGCAGTTCGGCGAGCGCGGGATCCAGGCCGCACTCGGGGTATTCCTCGTCGGCGCCGCAGGCGCAGCCGTCGCCGCAGCCGCCTCCTTGGGCGAGGGGAAGGTCGGGGGTGCTCACTGCGCTCACTGCTCCTGGGATGGGCGTTGCTGCCGGGTCGGGGGGAAGTCTGCGGTATCGGTGGTGCGCACCGCGAGCGTGCGGTCCGGATTCAGCCGTACGACGATGTGACGGCGCCACGCGGTGTCGTCGCGCTCGGCGTGGTCCTCGCGCCAGTGGCAGCCGCGGGTCTCCTCGCGCAGGCGCGCGGCGGCGACCAGGACGCGGGCCACGCACAGGAGGTTGGTGGCCTCCCAGGTGTCGACGCCGGGCTCGGCGGTCTTGCCGTTCTCGGTGAGCGAATCGCGCGCGTCCCGGTGCAGTCGCTGGAGCTGGTCGGCGGCGCGCTCCAGGGAGGCGGCGGAGCGCAGCACGCCCGCGCCGTCGGTCATGATCCGCTGGATGGCGAAACGGGCCTCGGGGGCGAGCAGGGGGTGCTCGGGGACCTCGGGGTGCGGCAGTGGCTGCGGCACGCGCGCGTGCAGGCCGTTCGTCGCGCGGCAGACCGCGATGTCGGCGGCGATGCGCTCGGCGTAGACGAGGCCCTCCAGGAGCGAGTTCGACGCGAGCCGGTTCGCGCCGTGCACGCCGGTGCAGGCGACCTCGCCGCACGCGTACAGCCCGGGGACGGTCGTGCGGCCCTGCGCGTCGGTGCGCACGCCGCCGGAGGCGTAGTGGGCGGCCGGGGCGATCGGGATGGGCTGGTGGACCGGATCGATGCCGTGCGTGCGGCAGGCGGCCAGGATCGTCGGGAAGCGGTGCTCCCACATGGCGGCGCCGAAGTGCCGGGCGTCCAGGAACATGTGCTCGGCGTCCTGCTCCTGCATGCGCCGCATGATGGCCTTGGCGACGATGTCCCGGGGTGCCAGCTCGGCCAGTTCGTGCTGGCCGGTCATGAAGCGCACGCCGTCGGCGTCGACCAGGTGCGCGCCCTCGCCCCGTACCGCCTCGGAGACCAGCGGCTGCTGGCCCTCGGCGTCCGGGCCGAGGAACAGCACGGTCGGGTGGAACTGGACGAACTCCAGGTCGCTGACCTCGGCGCCCGCGCGCAGCGCGAGGGCCACGCCGTCGCCGGTGGAGACGGACGGGTTGGTGGTCGCCGAGAAGACCTGGCCCATGCCGCCGGTGGCGAGGACCACGGCGGGGGCGAGGACGGCGCCCACGCCGTCGTGCTGGCCCTCGCCCATGACGTGCAGGGTCACGCCCGCCGTGCGGCCGTCGGCGTCCGTCAGCAGGTCCAGGACGAGCGCGTTCTCGATGGTGCGCACGCCTCGCGCGTGTGCCGCCTCCACGAGCGCGCGGGAGATCTCCGCGCCGGTCGCGTCCCCGCCCGCGTGGGCGATGCGGCGGCGGTGGTGGCCGCCCTCGCGGGTGAGTTCCAGGCGGCCCTCGGGCGACTCGTCGAAGTGGGCGCCGGTCGCGATCAGCCGCCGTACGGCGTCGGGGCCCTCGGTGACCAGGATCCGTACGGCGTCCTCGTCGCACAGGCCCGCGCCGGCCACCAGTGTGTCGGCCAGGTGCTGCTCGGGCGTGTCGCCGTCGCCGAGGGCCGCGGCGATGCCGCCCTGCGCCCAGCGCGTGGAGCCGTCGTCCAGGCGGGCCTTGGTGACGACGACGGTCCGCAGGCCCTCGGCCTCGCAGCGCAGCGCGGCGGTCAGACCGGCCACGCCGGAGCCGACGACCACGACGTCCGCGTCGATGGACCAGCCGGGGGCGGGGGCGTGCAGCCGTATGCCGGTGCTGGTGTCCGTGCTGGTGCCTGTGCTGGTCACGAGGCGGCTCCGAAGGTCAGGGGCAGATTGTCGATCAACCGGGTCGCGCCGACCCGCGCGGCGACGGCGAGCACCGCCTCGCCCGTGAAGTCGTTCCCGATCTCGGTGAAGTCGGCCGGGTCGATCAGCGCCAGGTAGTCCAGTTCGAGGGGTGGGTCGAGGCGGGCGGCCTCGTCCACGACCAGCCGGGCCGCCGCGCGGACGGCGTCCGGGCCGCCGGGGACCGCCTTGGCGACGGCGTGCGTGTCGGCCGCCGCGCGGGACTCGCCCAGCGCGCTGAGCGCCTCGGCCCGCGCGTGGGTGGCGGGCACTTCACGCGCCCGTGCGCGCAGCGCCTCCTGCGCCGCGTGCCGGTCGCCGCCCGCGAACAGCGCGCCGGACAGCGCCAGCGCCGTACGGCGCTCCTTGGGCGACAGATAGCGGTTGCGGCTGGACAGGGCGAGCCCGTCCTCCTCGCGGACGGTCGGCACGGCGAGGATCTCGACGCCGAAGTTCAGGTCCCGCACCATGCGGCGGATGAGGGCGAGCTGCTGGGCGTCCTTCTGGCCGAACAGGGCCGCGTCGGGGCGGGTCAGGTGGAGCAGCT
Organism: Streptomyces sp. NPDC059477; assembly: GCF_042749375.1. NCBI lineage: Bacteria > Bacillati > Actinomycetota > Actinomycetes > Kitasatosporales > Streptomycetaceae > Streptomyces > Streptomyces sp. NPDC059477. The sequence goes on from NZ_JBHYUG010000086.1 coordinate 12,686, forward strand.
TGGCGACGACGGTGAGCATGCCGTCGAAGTGCCCGGGGCGCACGGCCCCTTCCAGGCGCTCCCCCATGGGGCCCGCGCTGATCCGCACCTGGGGCGCGCCGCCGGGGTAGACCTCGTCGACGGAGGGGGCGAGGACGACATCGGCGCCCGCCTGCTCGGCGACCTTGAGGTCGGCCTCCAAGGTGCGCGGATAGCGGTCGAGATCCTCGCCCGCGCCGAACTGGAGCGGATTGACGAAGAGGGTCACGACCACCTCGCCGTCCGGCCCGGCGGTCTCCCGCGCGGAGCGGATCAGGGTGGCGTGGCCCTCGTGCAGGGCGCCCATGGTCATCACGACGGCCCGGCGTGGGGCCCGCGCGCGTGCGTGCAGTTCGGCGGCGGTACGCAGGAGGGTGGTGGTCATCGGGCGTCTCCTTCGGTGCCGGGGGTTCCCTCGGTGCCGGGGGTCCCTTCGGTGCCGGGGGTCCCTTCGGCGAGCACCCCGAGGAGGTCCTCGGCGAGTTCCGGCTTGAGCAGCCCCTGGGCGAGTGCCCGGTCGGCGGTGGCGCGGGCCATCGCGAGATAGCCGGCGACCATCGCCGGGGAGTGCCGGCGCAGCTCGTCGATGTGCGCGGCGACGGTGCCCGCGTCCCCGCGCGCGACCGGACCGGTCAGGGCCGCGTCGCCGGAGCGCAGGGCGTTGTCGAGGGCGGCGCCGAGCAGCGGGCCGAGCATCCGGTCGGGCGCGGCGACCCCGGCCCCGCGCAGCAGCTCCATGGACTGCGCGACCAGCGTGACGAGGTGGTTGGCGCCCAGGGCGAGGGCCGCGTGGTAGAGCGGGCGGTCGTCCTCGGTGATCCACTCCGGTTCGCCGCCCATCTCGATGACGAGGGCTTCGGCGGCCATCCGCAGCGCGTCGGGCGCGGTGACGCCGAAGGAGCAGCCGGCCAGGCGCTGCACGTCCACCTCCGTGCCCGTGAACGTCATCGCCGGGTGCAGGGCCAGCGGCAGCGCGCCCGCGCGCAGGGCGGGGTCCAGGACCCGGGCGCCGTACCGGCCGGAGGTGTGCACGAGCAGCTGCCCGGGGCGTACGGCGCCGGTCTCGGCGAGGCCGGACACCAGGCCGGGCAGGGCGTCGTCCGGGACGGTCAGCAGCACCAGGTCGGCGTGGCGGAGCACCTCGGCGGGCGGTACCAGGGGCACGTCGGGCAGCAACTGCGCGGCGCGCCGCCGGGAGGCGTCGGAGACGCCGGAGACGGCGACCGGGCGGTGCCCGGCGAGTTGCAGGGACCGGGCGAGCGCGGGGCCCACCCGACCGGCGCCGACGACGCCCACGGTGAGCCGCGCGGGGCGGTCCCTGGGATCTGGCTGGTGAACTGTACTCACGCGACCGCGGCCTTCCCGTTCCAGTCCGCTCTGGGTACCGGACGATTTCTCGTCATGTTAACGCGATCGGTTCCAGGGGCGTCCGGTTGTCCACAGCCTGTGGGTACCCGGCCCGGGGGCCCCCGCAAAAGCGGATGCCTGTGCGAAGCGGGGCGGGGGATGATCCCGGGCATGAGCGATGGGGCTGAGCAGCAGGTGGACGTACGCGGACCGGACACGGCGCAGGACACCGTGGATCCCGACGCACGCGCGCGGGGCGCGGAGCAGCCCGGCGCACCGGAGGCGGGGTCGGCCGAGGAACAGCGCCTGCGCCGCTTCGAGCGGCGCAGGAAGGCATACCGGGGGGCGCGGCGGATACTCGGCCGCTCCACCCTGTTCAGCTCGGTCAGGGACCGCCTGGCGGTCCTGGACGACGCCGAGGAGCTGTACGACCTGGGCCAGCCCGTCGACATGTACGGCAACGGGATCGTCGCCGCCCTGGAGGAGAAGGTCGCCGGGCTGCTCGGCATGGAGGCCGCCGCGTTCTTCCCGACCGGCACGATGGCCCAGCAGGTCGCCCTGCGCTGCTGGGCGGGCCGCACCGGTGACCCGACGGTCGCCCTGCACGCGCTGGCCCATCCCGAGGTGCATGAGCGCAACGCGTTCAGCGAGGTCAGCGGGTTGCGTCCGGTCCGGCTGACGCGGGAGTCCCGGTTGCCGACCGCCGCCGAGGTACGGGACTTCGAGGAGCCCTTCGGGGCGCTGATGCTGGAGCTGCCCCTGAGGGACGCCGGTTTCGTGCTGCCCACCTTCGAGGAGCTGACGGAGATCGTCGCGGCGGCGCGGGAGCGCGAGGCGGTGGTGCACTTCGACGGCGCACGCCTGTGGGAGACGACCGAGCATTTCGGCCGCTCCCTGCCGGAGATCGCGGGCCTCGCGGACAGCGTCTACGTGTCGTTCTACAAATCCCTCAACGGCTTCGGCGGCGCCGCGCTGGCCGGTCCCGCGACCCTGGTGGAACAGGCGAAGACCTGGCGGCACCGGTACGGCGGCCTGGTCTTCCACCAGTTCCCGACCGTGCTGTCGGCGCTGGCCGGGCTGGAACGGGAGCTGCCCCGGCTGCCGGAGTACGTGCGGCACGCGCGCGTGGTCGCCGCCGCCCTGCGCGAGGGCCTCGCCGCGGCCGGGCTGCCCTGGGCCCGCGTCCACCCCGAGGTGCCGCACACCAACGAGTTCCAGCTCTGGCTGCCGTACGACGTCGAGATCGCCGCCGAGGCCGCCGTCCGCCACGCCGAGGAGAGCCGCACCCTGCTGTTCGCCCGCTCCTGGGACCCGGCCGGCCCCGGCCTCGCCGTCACGGAGATCGACGTCTGCGCGGAGGGGCTGGAGTGGACACCGGCGGACGTGCGCACGGCGGTCGCGGGGTTCGTGGCGGTGCTCAGAGAGGAGGCCGAGAGGGGTGGGAGGGCCGAGAGGGCCGGGAAGGACGGGAAGGGCGGCTAGGGCGGAGGCGACTTGGCCGATCGCTCCGGCCCGGGGGTCAGCACGTGGAGCGCGCCTGGGTGTGGCGGCGCCGGGTGGCCCCCGTGATGGCGGCGGCGGCCCGGCGCAGGCGGCCGTGGGCGGGGCGGCCCGCCAGGACGGCACGGAAACGGCGGTAGGTGCGCAGTTCGCGCAGGACACGCGTGTCGTGCGTGCCCGGGGCCGGGGGCGCGGGGTCGCCCAGCCGGGCCGCGCGGTAGGTGTCGAGGAGGTACCGCTGTGTGCTGCTCATGGTGGTGCGCCTCTGGTGACGTACGTCCGGTGCGGGTGCGGGTGCGGGTGCGGGTGCGGACGTCGGGGGTCGGGGGGCGATCCGTCTCCGTCGACGGACGGGTCCCTCGGGGCGCCGCGGACCCCTGGGTCTCCCGGGGCTCCGCAGGCCCCGTAGGACCCTTGGGTGTCCCCGGGTCCCCGGGACCCGGAGGTGCCGAAGGGCCTTCCAGGCTGCTCCCGGACTCTCCCCGGTGTCGCCCCGATTGACGAGCGTCGTCAATCGAGAAGTGCTGGTCGGCCGGGTTGTCAGTGGGCCGGTGCACCATGGGGTCATGAGCGTGCACATCGACATCGCGGGGCTGCGGCCGGAGGGGGTCGCCGTCGTTCCCTCCCCCTTGGCCGAGCTGTGCATGGCGCTGCACGCGCTAGGGGAGCCGGAGCACCACCCGGGTCTGCGCGGCTGGACCACGGGCGTGACGGCGGGGCTGGACCCGTTCGTGGCCGACCGGATGTGCGAGGCCGACTTCCTGTGGCGCTCGACGTACTCCGATGTGTTCATGCCGTTCGCCGCTCTCCCGGGCGATGTCCTGCCGGGTGCCACGCTCGCGGAGGATCTCGATCTTCTGGACAAGCTGCCGGACGACCAGTTCGTGGACGCGGCCCTGGAATTCACCTGCACCTTCAAGTACGACTTCCGGCCGCCCAACTATCTGCACAGCCGCACGGGACACGCGCGTGCCCTGGAGGTGGCCGCCTCGCGCGGGCAGCGGCAGCTGCGGTTCACCCAGCGGCTGCTCGACGACCCGCCCAGCGTCCGGGCCTGGCTGCGGCGGTTCCTGGAGGACTGCGAGGAGGCGTTCTTCGCCGACACCTGGGCCAAGCTGCGCCCCCAGCTCGCGTCCGACGCCCGGCACAAGACGGAGCTGCTGCGCCGCAAAGGGCTGGCCGAGGCGCTGGCGGCGGTCTCCCCGGCCGTGCGGCTCGACGAAGAGGGCGGCCGGATCGTCGTGGACAAGCTGATCGAGGGCCGCGGTGTCGCCTCCGGCGGCCGGCTGCTCCTGGTCCCGACCAGCCTGGGCCGCCCTCATCTGAACGTGCTGCACCGCCACGGCTGGCAGCCCCTGCTGCACTACCCCGTCAGCGCCCCGGAGCCGGTCCGACCGCCCTCGGTCGAGCAGCTGGCGCTGCGGATGACGGCGCTGTCCCACCCCGTCCGCATGCGCATCTGCCGCCATCTGGCCCGCAGCGCGTACACGACGACCGAGCTGGCCCAGGCCCACGGCGTGACGGCCCCGGAGATATCCCGCCATCTGAGCGTGCTGAAGAAGGCGGGCCTGGTCACCACCCGCCGACGCGGACGCTATGTGCTGCACCAGCTGGACGTGACGGTGGTGGCCCGTCTGGGGAGCGACTTCCTGGAGGGGGTGCTCAGATAGCCCACCGCGTACCCCACCGCGCGGAAGCACGACGCCCGCACGTGCGCGTACGTCCGTCGGCGCGGCGCCGGGCCCGTGGGCACGGACTCCGTACGACACGGGGGGGGGCGTACAGCACCGGGGGTCGCCGACCCCGTACGGGTTGCGTCCCTTCCCGCTCCTCAGTCCAGCCGGATGTGCTTCACGCCGACGCCGACCTGCCGGAGCCTGGTCCGCAGGGCGCCCTCGTTGTTGGGGCGCAGCTTCAGGCCCGCCAGGACGGCGATGCGGTCCGCGGTCCTCGGGACGGTCGTGTCGTCCGTCCACAGGTGCTCGGCGAACTCGGGCTCGGCCAGCCGTTCCAGACAGCGGTCGACCTGCTGTATCGCCCAGCTCTCCCGGCCCGGCACGGTCTTCTTCCCGGCGACGAGCTGGAGCAGCTGCCCGACTCCGCGTTCACGCAGCCGCTTCACCACGGTCTCGCGCCGGGCGAGCAGTGTGAAGTGCCGGACGTCGTGGCCGAGGTCGCGCAGCCGTCCGACGGTCTCGGCGAAGTAGCCGGAGTCGGTGATCGTCATGGGCGCGATCACCACGCCGTCGTGCTTGGCGAGGGTGAGGTCGAGCACCTCGACGACGCCCTGCCGCCAGGCGGCGAGGTCCTGGAAGTCGCCGCGCAGATCGGGCGGAAGCATGCGGTGCAGGCCGAAGCCGGGGAACTCGGGGTCGCAGATCACGCTGCCGGGCAGCCGGCGCCGTATCTCGTGTGCGGTCTGTGTCTTGCCGCCCCCGAAGGGGCCGTTGATCCACAGGAGCATGCGCAGACCCTACCGGCGCCTGCGGGCGGCGGTCCGCCGGTCAGCCGATTGTCCCCGTACCCGGCCCGCCGTCGGCCGACGGCGGCCACGAGAGAGGGCGGGCAACCGCGTCCACGGGCGGGGTCGGTCCGTGGGCACGAGGGCGGAACCGATCCGTGGGCATGGGCAGGGTCGGTTCGGTGGGCACGGCCGTGGTCGGTCCGTCCCATGGCCCTGGTCGGTCCGGTCCCATGGCCGTGGTCGGTCCGTCCCATGGCCGGCGGCCATGGTGGTGGTCGCGGTCATGCCTGCGGCCCACCCGTGGTCGGCGCCGGACCACACCGGTAGGCGGCGCGACCACACCCGTAAGCAGGGCTGGACCACTCGTACGTAGGCAGCGGGACGACACCCTGTAGCCGACGCGCGTCCATACCCGCAGGCGGCGCGACGACACCTGTGGCCGACGCGCATCCACACCCGTGGACGGCACGACGACACCAGTAGTCGGCGCGCGTCCACACCCGTGGTCAGCCGGTCGGACCCGCGGCCGACCCCGAGGTCACCCCTGCCCCCCGGCCCGCACCAGCCCCGTCTCGTACGCCAGGACCACCACCTGCACCCGGTCGCGCAGCCCCAGCTTGGTGAGGATGCGGCCCACGTGGGTCTTCACGGTCGCCTCGGACAGCACCAGGCGCGCGGCGATCTCCCCGTTGGACAGGCCCTGCGCGACGAGCACCATCACCTCGCGCTCGCGGCCGGTGAGCCGGTCCAGCTCCTTGTGCTCGGGCTGCTTGCCGGTGCTGGGCAGCATCGGCGCGAACCGGTCGAGGAGCCGGCGGGTGGTCGACGGGGCCACCACGGCGTCCCCGCTGTGCACGGAGCGGATCGCGGTCAGCAGCTCGCCGGGCGGCACGTCCTTGAGCATGAAGCCGGAGGCGCCCGCCTTCAGCCCGGAGAAGGCGTACTCGTCGAGGTCGAAGGTGGTCAGGATGAGCACCTTGGGCGGATGGGGGTCGGAGCAGATCCGGCGGGTCGCCTCCACGCCGTCCAGCTTCGGCATCCGGACGTCCATCAGCACCACGTCCACGGTGGTGGCACTGAGCACCTGGAGCGCCTCGACCCCGTCGCCCGCCTCCGCGACGACCTCCATGTCGGGCTGCGCGGCGAGCACCATCCGGAATCCGGTGCGCAGCAGCACCTGGTCGTCGACGAGCATCACACGGATCGACATCGGGCTCTTCCGTTTCCTTCGGCCGGTGAGGGCGGGGCAGGTGGGCGTGTTTTGTGCGAGATGGCGGGTCCGGCGGGTTCTTACAGGTGTCAACAGGGGGCGTGCGTCGGCGTCAATGCGCGGGTTTGAGCGGGAGCAGGGCGCTGATGCGGAATCCTCCGCCGGGGCGGGGGCCCGCGTCGAGGGTGCCGCCGACCATGCCGATCCGCTCGCGCATGCCGATCAGGCCGTGACCCTGGCCGTCGGCGCCGCCCTCCTCGTACAGCTCGTGCGGGGCGCCCTTGCCGTCGTCCTCGACGAGCAGGCCGAGGCCGTCGTCGAAGTAGACCAGGCGGACGCTCGCGCCCGTGTTGGGCCCGCCGTGCTTGCGCGTGTTGGTGAGCGCCTCCTGGACGATCCGGTACGCGGTCAGCTCGACGCCGCTGGGCAGCGGGCGGGGCGTCCCCTCGATCTTGAAGTCGATGGGCAGTCCCGCCGTGCGGCACTGCTCGACCAGGTCCTCGATCTGCTGGACGTCGGGCTGCGGCACGTACTCGCCGCCCTCCTGGTGCTCGCCGGTGCGCAGCACGCCGAGCAGCCGGCGCATCTCGGCGAGGGCCTGGCGGCCGGTGGACGAGATCGTCTCCAGGGCCTTCTTGGCCTGGTCGGGCGCGGCGTCGAGGACGTAGGCGGCGCCGTCGGCCTGCACGACCATCACCGACACGTTGTGCGCGACCACGTCGTGCAGCTCACGGGCGATGCGGGCGCGCTCGGCGGCGACCGCGACCTTGGCCTGGGCCTCGCGCTCCTTCTCCAGCCGCGCGGCGCGCTCCTCCAGCTGGGCGAAGTAGGCGCGGCGGGTGCGCAGCGAGTCGCCGAGCACCCAGGCCAGCGCGAACGGCACCGTCTGGAGCACGGCCACCGCCACATTGCCCGCCGCGCTCGTCTCGTCCATCGGCCAGCGCACCTGCGCGACGGGCGCCGCGCACAGGCCGCCGACCAGCGCGAAGCGGGACGCCCAGCGGGCGCCGTTCGCCGCCACCGTGTAGACGATCACAAGGAGGGCGAAGTCGGCGATCGACGTCGACACGTTCAGCGTGAGCTGGGCCACGCCGATGGCCGCGCCGAGGATCAGCATCTGCTCCGGCAGCCGTCGGCGCAGCACGACGACCAGGCTGAGCAGCAGGGCGACGGGGATGATCAGCCAGGGCGCGTCGGTCCCCTCGTTGACCTGCCCGGCGACCGAGCTCACCACAGTGATCCCGAACAGGACGATGGCCCAGAAGCCGTCGACCCAGGTCGGGTGTCTGCGGATGAAGTCGTAGAGGCGCTGCACGTAACCCAGCGTAGGGAAGCGTGATGTGTGCCCGGGTCAACCGGAGGGTCGATCCGTACGCGCTCCGCCTACTCCCCAAGGTGGAGGCCACACCTTCCGCTACGCCTAGCCTGGCGAGGTGACGGACGACACTGCGGGGCCGAACACGGCGGACGGGGCCGGTACGGCGGACGGGATGAACAGGGCGTATGGGGCGCCGCCCACAGTGGACGGGGCCTCCGGAGCGGACGCGGCGCCCGGCGGGCCCGGGAGCGCCCCGCGCGGTGGGCGCGGATGGCGGGCGGCGGCGCACGACGCCCTGTACGGCCCTCGCGGCTTCTACCGCCGCCCCGAGGGTCCCGCCGGGCATTTCCGTACGTCGGTGCACGCCTCGCCGCTCTTCGCGCAGGCCGTGGCCCGGCTGCTGTGCCGGGTGGACGCGGCGCTGGGCCGTCCGGAGGTGCTGGACTTCGTCGACATGGGCGCGGGCCGGGGTGAGCTGGCGGCGGGGGTCCTGGACGCGCTGCCCGGGAAGGTGGCCGCCCGTACGCGCGCGTACGGCGTGGAGATCGCCGCGCGGCCGGCGGGTCTGGATCCCCGGATCGAGTGGCGCGCCGAGCCGCCGTCCGGGGTGACGGGGCTGCTGTTCGCGAACGAGTGGCTGGACAACGTGCCCGTGGACGTCGCCGAGGTCGACCGCGCGGGCGTCGCCCGGCTGGTGCTCGTACGGGAGGACGGCACCGAGCGGCTCGGGGAGCCGGTCGGCGGGGCGGAAGCGGAATGGCTGGCGCGCTGGTGGCCGCTGGCGGAAGAGGAGGGCTCGCGGGCCGAGATCGGGCTGCCCCGGGACGCGGCCTGGGCGGACGCCGTGGCCCGCGTCGAGCGGGGGCTCGCGGTGGCGGTGGACTACGCGCACACCGCCGACGCGCGCCCCCCGTTCGGCACGCTCACCGGTTTTCGCGCGGGCCGCGAGACGGTGCCCGTGCCCGACGGCTCCTGCGATGTGACGGCGCACGTCGCGCTGGACGCGTGCGCCGCTAACGCCGGGCGCACAGGGCGCGTGCTCCGGCAGCGCGATGCCTTGCACGCCCTCGGCATCACTGGCGCACGCCCTCCGCTCACGCTGGCGACCACGGACCCCTCCGGCTACGTACGGGCCCTGGCGAGCGCCGGGGAGGCGGCCGAGCTGACCGCCGAGGGCGGCCTCGGCGACTTCGGCTGGCTGATCCACCCGGTGGGGGTCCCGGACCCGCTGACGGGGGCCACGGAGGCTGGGGGCGACGATCCCGGGGCGCGCGACGGCTGAGGCGCCGGGGCGGGCCCGCGACGGGTCGGGGCGGGCGTGGCCGGGGCCGCAACGGGTCGGGGCGGGAGGGGCCGGGCCGACCGCCCCGCGCTGCACACACCCAGCGACGCGCACGCGGCGACACGCGCCCCGCAGCCGACAGGTCACACGCGACAGCCGACGGCCCACGGCTCGCAACCCGCAGCCCGCAGCCCGCAGCCCGCAGCCCGCAACAGCCCACCGCTCCCGGCCGCAGTACCCGGCGCCTACTTGTCGATGTCCCCCACCACGAAGAACAACGACCCCAGGATCGCCACCATGTCCGCCACCAGCGTGCCCGGCAGCAGCTCGGTGAGCGCCTGGATGTTGTTGTACGACGCGGAGCGCAGCTTGAGCCGGTACGGGGTTTTCTCGCCCTTGCTGACGAGGTAGTAGCCGTTGATGCCGAGCGGGTTCTCGGTCCACGCGTAGGTGTGGCCCTCGGGCGCCTTGAGTACCTTCGGCAGGCGCTGGTTGATGGGGCCCGGCGGGAGGTCCGCGAGCCGGTCCAGGCAGGCGTCGGCGAGGTCGAGGGCGTTGTGCGTCTGGTCGAGCAGGCATTCGAAGCGGGCGAGACAGTCGCCCTCCGCGCGGGTCACCACCTTCAGTACGTCCTGAAGCTCCCCATAGGCGAGATACGGCTCGTCGCGCCGCAGGTCGAGATCGACACCCGACGCGCGCGCGATGGGCCCGCTGACGCCGTACGCGTGCACGGCCTGCGGCGTGAGCGTCCCCACCCCGCGCGTGCGCCCCCGGAAGATCTCGTTGCCGAGCACCAGGTCGTCGAAGCGGTCCATGCGCGAGCGCACCCCGGAGACAGCGGCCCGCGCGCGGGAGGCCCATCCGGCGGGAAGATCCTCCTTGAGGCCGCCCACGCGGTTGAACATGTAGTGCATCCGGCCGCCGGAGACCTCCTCCATGACGTTCTGGAGCACCTCGCGCTCCCGGAACGCGTAGAAGACCGGCGTGATGCCGCCCAGTTCCAGGGGGTAGGAGCCGAGGAACATCAGATGGTTCAGGACCCGGTTCAGCTCGGCGAGCAGTGTGCGGGTCCACACCGCGCGGACGGGCACCTCCATGCCGAGCATGCGCTCCACGGCGAGGACCACGCCGAGTTCGTTGGAGAACGCCGACAGCCAGTCGTGGCGGTTGGCCAGCATGATGATCTGGCGGTAGTCGCGCGCCTCGAAAAGCTTCTCCGCACCGCGGTGCATATAGCCGATCACGGGCTCCGCGCGGAGGATGCGCTCACCGTCGAGGACCAGCTTCAGCCGCAGCACGCCGTGGGTGGACGGGTGCTGCGGTCCGATGTTGAGGACCATGTCGGTGCTCTCCGCGGCGCCGCCGATCCCGACCATGGTCTCCGTCGTCGGAGTCATGGCAGTCCTGGGCGTCATGGCAGTCATGTCCTCAGTCTGGCCTACGTAGGCTGACGGCATGGAGACGGGGAGCCCGCCGAGCGCGGGAGCGGCACGGACCGAGCCGGTGTGGATCGGGCTGCCGTCCGGGCTGCTGCGGATGCGGCGGCTGCTGCTGGTGGTGTGGCTGGGTCTGCTGGCCCTGGCCGCCGGGCTGCTGCCGGGGCTGCTGGCGGGCCCCGCGTGGGCCGCCTTCGCGGCGCTGCCGCTGGCCGTGATCGGGTGGGGCTGGGTGATGCTGGAGCACAACTGGCGCTCCTGGCGCTACGCCGAGCGCGCGGACGACCTGCTGATCAGCCGAGGCGTGCTGTGGCGCCGGACGACGGTGGTGCCGTACGGGCGGATGCAGCTGGTGGAGGTCACCTCCGGGCCCGTGGAGCGGCACTTCGGGCTGGCCAGCGTCCAACTCCACACGGCCGCCGCGGCGACCGACGCGACCATTCCCGGCCTCGACCCGGCCGAGGCGGAACGCCTGCGCGACCGGCTCACCGAACTGGGCCAGGCCCGATCGGCGGGGCTGTGACGACGCCGGGGACGGCCGACGGCTCGCGCGGGGCGGAGAGGGGCCCCGGCGGGGCGGAGACGGCCCCGGGCGGCGCAACACGCGAGGCCGCGACAGCGTCAGGCGGCGCCATGGGCGAGACCACGACAGCCTCAGGTGGCGTCACGGGCAAGGCCGAGACGCCCCCGGGCGGCCCAATGCGCAACGACGACCCAGCCCCGGCCAACGCGAAACACGAGGCCGCAGCAGCCTCAGGCGGCGCCACAGCCGAGACCGAGACGGCCCCAGGCGACCCGATACGCAACGACGACCCGGCCCCGGCCAACGCAAGACACCAGGCCACAGCAACCTCTCGCGGCGCCCCGGGCGGGACAAAGACGGCCCCAGGCGACCCGATACGCGAGAGCGGCCCGACCTCGGCCAGCGCAAGGCACGAGGCCGCGACAGCCTCAGGCCACGCCACAGGCGAGACCAAAACGCCCCCAGACGGCACCTACGAGGCCGCACGCGCCGCCGAGGCTGCGGCGGACCGCGCGGAACAGGCGGGGCGGACCACCGACCCCGCCAGGCAGGCCAGGGACCACGCGGGGCCCTCCGCAACACACCGGGAGTCCACCAGCACCGCCCTGGAGCCCGCCCCAGCCGCCGATGCCGACGCGACCCTCGACGCCGACGGCGTCATACCCCCCGCGAGAGCCCTCGTCGAGCGTCGGCTTCACCCCGTGACGCCCTTCCGCCGCGCGTGGGCGCCGATCGCCGTGGTCATCGGGTGGGCGCTGCACGACCCCGATCAGACGCAGCGCCAGCTGACCCGGCTGACCACGACGACCCTGCTGCTCGTGGTGGCCGTGGCGATCCCCGCCGCCGCCCTCTACGGCTTCTGCACCTGGTGGTTCACCCACTTCGCGGTGACGGACACCGAACTGCGCATCCGTACCGGCCTGCTGTTCCGGCGCACCGCGCACATCCGGCTGGAACGCATCCAGGCGATCGACATCACTCAGCCGCTCCTCGCGCGCGTGGCGGGCGTCTCCAAACTGCGGCTCGATGTCATAGGCGCCGACAAGAAGGACGAACTCGCCTTCCTGGGCGAGGGCGAGGCACGCGCGCTGCGGGCGGAACTGCTCGCCCGCGCGGCGGGTTTCGCACCGGAGACGGCCCACGAGGTCGGTGAGGCGCCCGCGCGCGAACTGCTGCGCGTACCGGCGCGCGACCTCGCGATCTCGCTCGTGCTGACCGGCGCGACCTGGGGCACGCTGGCCGCCGCGGCCATCGTGCCGTCGATGCTGTGGATCTTCACCCACAGCCTGTGGACGGTGATCGTGACCGGCGTGCCGCTGGTCGGTGCGGCGGGCACGAGCAGCGTCCGGCGGTTCGTGAGCGAGTACGACTGGACGCTCGCCGAATCCCCGGACGGGCTGCGCATGGACCACGGGCTGCTGGACCGGGCGCACGAGACCGTGCCGCCGGGACGCGTGCAGACCGTGCGGATCGTCGAGCCGTGGCTGTGGCGGCGGCGCGGCTGGGTCAGGGTCGAGCTGGCCGTGGCCGGTTCGGCCAACTCGCTGCTGCTGCCGGTCGCCCCGCGCGAGGTCGCCGAGTCCGTCATCGCGCGTGTGCTGCCGGGCGTGACGGTGCCTCTCGCGTCCGCGCTCAGCAGGCCGCCGCGCCGCGCCCGCTGGTGCGTACCGGTGTGGTGGCGCGGCTACGGGCTCGCGGTCACCGACTCGGTGTTCGTGACCCGCCGGGGGCTGGTGAGCCGCAAGCTGGCCCTGGTCCCGCACGCGAAGGTGCAGAGCGTACGGCTCACGCAAGGGCCCTGGGAGCGCCTGTGGGGCGTCGCGGACGTCCATGTGGACACGGGGGCCAACCAGACCGAGACAGCGCGCCTGAGGGCCACCGAGGAGGCCGTGGAGCTGCTGCGCGCACAGGCGGAGCGCTCCCGCACGGGCCGCCGTGACGCCCGTCCCGACCGCTGGATGGCATAGGCCCCTCCCCCGGCACCGAAACCGGCCGAAACGCCGAGAGCCCGGCACGCGCCGGGCTCCGCAGGAAGGGCGGACAAGGTGTCAAGGACGTCAAAGGTGTCGGACGAGAGGAGACGGGCCGACGGACAGACTGGCTACGGGTCTCAGGAGACCGCGCTGCGCAGCCCCTGTACGTCGATCTGCTCGGTCTCGTCGTGCGCGGTGAGGTCGATCACCGGGGCGTCGATGCCGTCCGCCCGCTCCCCGGCCCGCTCGAACTCCCCCTCGGCCTGCGCCTTGCGCGCGTCGAGGGCTTCCTGTCCGACGACATCGGCGAGGTCCTCGTCCTGCACGGAGTGCTCCATGGCGATGTCCACAAAGTCGACCCCCGCCTCGTCCTCCTGCTTCGTGCCGAAGAAGTCGAAGCCGCCTTCCACCGACGGTCGCCGGGCGGGCGTGGGCGGTACGACGGCCACGGCGGTCGGGACGGTGAAGTGGCCGGTCGGCTGGTGCGCCGGCAGGGCGGGCCGGGTCTCGGCGACCAGGGCGGCGTCGCTCTGCGCGTGGGTCGTGGAGGAGGCGACCGCGTGCTCCCGCGCGTCGGCCGCCCGGTGCTTCCCCTGCGCCTCGTCCTCCTGCGCCGCCTCGGCGTCACCACCGGCGGCCAAGCCCGGCCTCGGCACCGACGCCTCGGCCCGAGCCGAACGGCTGCCCTGCGCCGGTACGGCGGCCCGCGCGGGCACGGGGGTTCCCACGGCGGGAGCGTCCACGGCAGGGGCGTCGACGGCGGGCGCCTCCACGCCCGGCATCTCCGCGGCGGACGGTGCCTCCACGGCGCCGTCGATGTCGCTGCGGGCCTCCGCGCCGGAGTCCTGCGCCCCGGCCTCGTCCGTCGAGTCGCCGCCGGGACCCCTGCCGTTCGGGTCCGGGTCGGTGGAGTCGGGGTCGGGGTCGGGATCGGTCCCGGAGTCCCCCTCGGAGGCGTCGGCCCGCGCGACGGCGTCAAGGGCGGCGTCGGCGACGGCATCCGCAACGGGGACGCCCTCCCCCTCCGCCAGAGCGCCCTTCCCCTGCCCGCGCTCCTGCTCGGACTCCTGCCCGGATTCCTGCTCGCGCTTCTCCAGCCGACCAAGCGCCGCCCGCGCGCGGAGGAACAGTTGCGTGCCCTCGGGCGAGAAGAGCGCCGGCGTGTCGGACAGCGCGTCGGCGGCATCGGGGGCGTCGGCGGACCCGGCGCTCTCCGAGGCGGCGTCGGTCCCGGCCGGGGCCGCCGCCTTCCCCGAGTGCTCCGCCTTCCCCGACGGCAGCGCGTTCACCGGCTCGCCGGCCTCTATCTCCAGCAGGCGGCGGCCCTCCAGGGCGGTCGCCCGCTCCGTCTCCGCCGTGGCGTACCGGCGCAGCAGCGCCGCGTGTTCGTTGCGCAGGCCCGTCAGTTCGGCGCGCTTGGCGCGCAGTCGCTGCTCCAGCTTGCCGCGCAGCTCGCGCGACTCGTCGAGGTCGGACTCCAGTTCGGCGACGCGCTCCTCATGACGCCATTCCTCGCTCACGCGTACGCGCGTGAGGTCGGCCACCGCCTTGCCCGCCTGCGCGTCCCAGCGGCGCATGACGACCGCTCCGGCGACCGCCGTCAGCGCGGCCACCGCGGCCAGCCCGCGGAGCACCGTGGTTTCCGAGAGCACCCAGGGACCGATCGCGCAGACCACGGCGACGCCGGCGATCACGGACGGGGGCAGCAGCCGGTGCAGGGGCGGGGAATGGCGATGACGTCCACGTGGCATGGCCAGAAACTTACCGCGCGTAGGGGAATCGTGGTGCGCCGGGCCGTAAAACACAGCCGCCCCCAAGCGTTCTCCGGGTTTCGATTCGGTATCGGGCGACACCGCCGTCCGGGAGTTCCGCAAGATCAACTCCCAGCGAGTGCCGTATTCACGGTCACGGGGAATGCCATTCCCCTTGATCCGACGGCTATTTGACACCTTCTCCGGCGATCGGGGGGCTGATCGGGGAGCTGCCCAATTCCCCAATCCCCCGCCGACCGCCGGGCATCCACGCGCGGGTCCGCACCCGGCCCGCCGCGCGCCCACCGCACCCGCCCCTCAGCACCGACACGCCGAGCGCGCCTGGGGATCGTACGCATGGCACCCCCCATGAGAACGCTTCAGAGGCAGGCCCCCAGGAGGACGCGTCACGAGCACCGCCTATTGACGCGCCTGATCCGGTGAACCACTGATCCGCTCGCACCACTGATCCGCGCGGCGCCGCACTTTACTGCCGCGATGCAGCCGCCATGCGGTCACCCCGAAGTCGACCAGGAGTCGCCCGGTCGCCCAGAACGGGAGCACGCGCGAAGAGGCGGGTCGAATCACCGAGGGGACGGGCCACTCCCCGACCCCGACTCCCCGCATTCCCATTCCGTCCCCCAACACCGGCCGGTGCGAGGCGGGACAACGACCGACGGGCGCCCATGAGGCCGCCGATAGGAGTCCCAGGACTTGCCCCTGACTTTCCAGAACCTTTGAACCACCTTTGTACGCGGGAGTGAACCTCCCTCCCCGCACCACCGTCCTAGAGGGCGCAATGTGGCCGGATGCCCGAATCGGGACCGGCTCAGGGACCTCTCGCGGAACCACGGGACGTGATGACTGTCAGGGAAGGTGGGGAAATGTCGGACAGGGCTGCGGAACGGTCCGGCGGGGCGCGGCGCCTGCCGCGCGGTCCGCGCCCCGGGTCGGTTCCCGTCCTCGTCGCCAGGGCCTGCACCCTGGTGGGCCTGCTGGACGTCGCCGCGGGCGTGTTCCCCCGCTTCCGGCACAGCCGGATACACGCGCTCGCCGAGGTGCTGCCCGGCGCGCTGGGGCCGTTCGCGGCGGCGCTCTCGCTCAGCGCGGGCGTGCTGCTGCTGCTCCTCGCGCACGGCCTGCGGCGCCGCAAACGGCGGGCGTGGCGGGCGGCGGTGGCGCTGCTGCCGGTGGGCGCGGTGGCCCAGTTCAGCTACCGCCACTCGTTCATCGGCGTGGTGATCTCGCTGGCGCTGCTGTGGGCGCTGCTGCGCCACCGCGGCCAGTTCGTCGCGCTGCCCGACCCGCGCAGCCGCTGGCGGGCGCTCGCCAACTTCGTCCTCATGGGCGCCGGTTCACTCGCCCTCGGCCTGGTGATCGTCAGCGTGCAGCACGGGCGCATGGTCGGCGACCCCAGCCTTGCCGCCCGGCTCACCCACGTCCTGTACGGCCTGTTCGGCGTCCAGGGCCCGGTCGGCTACCGGGGCGGTACGTCGTGGACGGTGGCCGCCTCCCTGGGCGCCCTGGGCCTGCTCACGGCCGTCACGACGATCTACCTCGCCTTCCGTCCCGAGCACCCGGCCGCACAGCTCACCCAGGACGACGAACAGCGTCTGCGCGCCCTGCTGGCCCGGCACGGCGGACGGGACTCCCTGGGCCACTTCGCGCTGCGCCGCGACAAGGCCGTGGTGTTCTCCCCCAGCGGCAAGGCGGCCGTCACCTACCGGGTCGTGTCGGGTGTGATGCTCGCCAGCGGCGATCCGATCGGCGACGTCGAGGCGTGGCCCGGCGCCATCGAGCGCTTCATGGACGTGGCCCGCGCCCACTCCTGGACCCCGGCGGTCATGGGCTGCTCCGAGACCGGCGGCGAGGTGTGGACCCGCGAGACCGGTCTGGACGCGCTCGAACTGGGCGACGAGGCGGTGGTGGACGTCCCGGATTTCTCGCTCGCCGGCCGCGCGATGCGCAATGTGCGCCAGATGGCCGCACGCATCGAGCGCGCCGGTTACGAGACCCGGGTACGACGCGTGCGTGACCTCGGCGAGGCCGAGCTGGAACGGATCCGCCGCGCGGCCGACGACTGGCGCGGCACCGACACCGAGCGCGGCTTCTCCATGGCGCTGGGCCGGATCGGCGACGAGGCAGACGGGGACTGCCTGATCGCCACGGCCCACCGCGCGGAAGCGGCGCCCGGCCCGTACGGCGATCTCAGGGCGGTCCTGCACTTCGTGCCCTGGGGCCCCGACGGAGTGTCGCTGGACCTGATGCGCCGGGACCGCGCGGCCGACCCCGGCATGAACGAACTGCTGATCGTCGCGGCACTGCGGGCCGCCCCGAAGTTCGGCATCGCGCGCGTGTCGCTCAATTTCGCGATGTTCCGCTCGGCGCTGGCGCGTGGCGAGAAGATCGGCGCCGGGCCGGTGCTGCGGGCCTGGCGCGGGCTGCTGGTGTTTCTGTCGCGCTGGTTCCAGATCGAGTCGCTGTACCGGTTCAACGCCAAGTTCCGGCCCCGCTGGGAGCCGCGTTTCATGGTCTACCGCGCCTCCGCCGACCTCCCGCGCATCGGCCTCGCCGCGATGCGGGCCGAGGGCTTCCTGAACCTCGCCCCACCCCGCTTCCTGCGCCGCCGCGCGAAGCCCGCCCGCCCCTGCGCCCACGGCCCGACGGAACGGGACGTACGGCCGGCCTAGCGTCCGGCGCCTGTGCCCTCGCATCAGAGGGCACGGCCCACCCGACCACCCGGCCCCCGCCCCCGCCTCCCGCCGCATACCGCGCGGTGGCCGGGAGCCGGTCGGACACGGGGCCTACGCTGAACGTATGAGCAAGCAGAGCGGACGCCGGAGTGTCGCGGGTCTCCCGTCATGGGACCGCTGCGCGGTCATGGGGGTGGTGAACGTGACGCCCGATTCCTTCTCCGACGGAGGCCGCTGGTTCGACACGACGACCGCCGTCAAGCACGGCCTCGACCTGGTCTCCGAGGGCGCCGACCTGGTCGACGTGGGCGGCGAGTCCACCCGGCCCGGCGCGACCCGCGTGGACGAGGCCGAGGAACTGCGCCGGGTCATCCCGGTCGTCCGCGGCCTGGCCGCCGAGGGCACGGTGATCTCCGTCGACACCATGCGCGCCTCCGTCGCCGAGCAGGCCCTCGCCGCCGGCGCGGCCCTGGTCAACGACGTCAGCGGCGGCCTCGCCGACCCCGCGATGATCCCGGTCGTCGCCGCGGCGGGCGCCCCCTTCGTCGTCATGCATTGGCGCGGTTTCCTGGCGGGCGGCAACGTAAGAGGGTCCTATGACGACGTCGTCACCGAGGTCATCGAGGAACTGCACGCGCGCGTGGAGGCCGTCTTGGACGGCGGCATCGCCCCCGACCGCGTCATCGTCGACCCCGGCCTCGGCTTCTCCAAGGACGTCGAGCACGACCTCGCGCTCCTGGCCCACCTCGACCGGCTGAACGCCCTCGGCCATCCGCTGCTCGTCGCCGCGTCCCGCAAGCGGTTCCTGGGGCGGGTGCTGGCCGGACCACAGAGCGCGCCCCCGCCCGCGCGCGAGCGCGACGCCGCAACGGCCGCCGTCTCCGCGCTCGCGGCGCACGCCGGGGCATGGGCCGTGCGCGTGCACGAGGTACGCGCGACCGCCGACGCCGTACGCGTCGCGCGCGCCGTGGAAAACGCGCGCGAGCAGAGCGCGCACCCCAGCGAAGGAGCCAGGTGAGCGCCCCCCACACCGATGTCGAGCAGGTGGAAGCCGCCAACACCGCCTTCTACGAGGCGCTGGAACGCGGCGACTTCGAGGTGGTGTCCTCGCTCTGGCTCACCCCCTCCGACCTCGGCGTCGACGAGGAGTACCACGACCCGGCGGACACCGGGGTGATCTCCTGCGTGCACCCCGGCTGGCCGGTGCTCACCGGACGTGGCGAGGTCCTGCGCTCGTACGCGCTGATCATGGCGAACACGGACTACATCCAGTTCTTCCTCACGGACGTCCATGTGTCCGTCACCGGTGACACCGCCCTGGTGACCTGCACCGAGAACATCCTCAGCGGCGGCCCCGCGCCCGAGGAGGGCGGGGAGCTGGGCCCGCTGGTGGGGCAATTGGTGGTGGCCACGAACGTGTTCCGCCGCACCACCGACGGCTGGAAGCTCTGGTCGCACCACGCCTCCCCGGTCCTGGCCGAGAACGACGAGGACGACAACGACGACACCCCTCCCTTGGACGACACACCCCCCTTGACCGAGTGAGCGAGCCACGAGCCCCCTCACAGGAACCAAAACGTGGTTGGAATCACGTACCCCCGGGTAGGCGCGCCTCCCGACCGCCCACCGACCCCCATGACCGCCCATGACCGGCCCCCGCGGCCCGGCACTGTCAGTGCCCGCGGGTAGATTCGTTCGAGGCCGCCCGTCCGCCCGCACCCGGTACGGACCGGCACTCACCGACAATTGCAGGAGTGATTCGCGTGGATCGTGTCGCGCTGCGCGGCCTGAAGGCCCGAGGGCACCACGGCGTGTTCCCGAAGGAGCGCGAGGAGGGCCAGACCTTCATCGTGGACCTGGTCCTCGGGCTGGACACCCGCCCGGCCGCGGCCGACGACGACCTGACGAAGACCGTGCACTACGGCATCGTCGCCGAGGAGGTCGTGGCCGTCGTCGAGGGCGAGCCCGTCAACCTCATCGAGACACTCGCCGAGCGCATCGCGCAGGTCTGTCTCAAGCACGAGGGGGTCCAGGAGGTCGAGGTCTGCGTCCACAAGCCGGACGCGCCGATCACGGTCCCCTTCGACGACGTGACCGTCACCGTCATCCGGAGCCGAGTATGAACGCATTCACCGGGGGCCAGAGCGACCCGACCGTACAGCCCGTGCCCGCCTCGGTCGTCGAGCGGGTCGACGCCGCCGACAGCACCCTCCAGAACCCCCGACGGGCCGTGCTCGCCCTGGGCTCGAACCTCGGCAACCGACTGGAGACCCTCCAGGGCGCGATCGACGCCCTGGAGGACACCCCGGGCGTCCGCGTCAAGGCGGTCTCGCCCGTGTACGAGACCGAGCCCTGGGGCGTCGAGCCCGGCAGCCAGCCGTCGTACTTCAACGCGGTCGTGGTGCTCAGGACCACCCTGCCGCCCTCGTCCCTGCTGGAGCGGGCACACGCGGTCGAGGAGGCGTTCCACCGGGTCCGCGACGAGCGCTGGGGGCCGCGCACGCTCGACGTCGACATCGTCTCGTACGCCGATGTCGTCTCCGACGATCCCCAGCTCACCCTCCCCCACCCGCGCGCCCACGAACGCGCGTTCGTGCTCGCCCCCTGGCACGACGTGGACCCGGAAGCGCAGCTGCCCGGTCAGGGCACGGTCGCCGCCCTCCTCGCCGATATCGGCGAGGAGGGTGTGGCGGCCCGCTCGGATCTGGAACTCCGGCTGCCCGAGTAGTCGTTAAGGTCAACACGACGGCAACGGCCGACGGCAAGGGGCCGTGCACCGGCCGGGGAGCTGAAGGGACACCGTGAGAGAGCTGCGCATCAGGCTGCTGGCCGGCGTGTTCGTCGTCGCCGGAGTGCTGTCCTGGGCAGGCGCCCGCCTGTGGAACTCGGTGGGCACGCTCCCCAGCGTCCCGCTCGCCGCCCCCATCGTCCTCGCGCTGATCGCGGCGGTCCTGATGTCCACCGCGCTCTCGCTGCGCGCCCGCCTCAAGGCGCAGCGCGAGCGTCAGCCCGGCGCCAAGGGCGTCGACCCGCTGATGGCCGCCCGCGCGGTGGTCTTCGGCCAGGCCAGCGCCCTGGTGGCCGCCCTGGTCGCCGGGATGTACGGCGGCACGGGCGTCTTCCTGCTGGAGGTCCTGGACGTCCCGGCCCGCCGCGACCAGGCCATCTACGCCGGTTTCTCCGTCCTCGCGGGCATCGCCGTGATAGCGGCGGCCCTGTTCCTGGAGCACGTCTGCAAGCTCCCGGACGACGACCACGACACGGACAACACGGGCGCGGCCCCGGCCGCCTGACGCCGGACCACGAACGCCCCACAAGGGCGACGCCGGGAGGCCGGCCCACAGTCCGCCGCAACGCCGGCCCACAGTCCCTCGGCCGAGCGAACCTGGACGCGGCGGAACCCTCAGCGCGCCATGATCAAACTCATCGCCTCGTTCCGCGTGGCGGCGTCCCGCAGCTGCCCCCGCACCGCCGAGGTGATCGTCTTCGCGCCGGGCTTCCGGATCCCCCGCATCGACATGCACATGTGCTCGCACTCCACGACCACGATCACGCCCCGCGGCTCCAGGATGTCCATCAGCGAGTCCGCGATCTGCGTGGTGAGTCGTTCCTGCACCTGGGGCCGGCGGGCGTAGACATCCACCAGCCGGGCCAGCTTGGACAGCCCCGTGATCTTGCCGCTGGTGGACGGGATGTACCCGACATGGGCGAGCCCCCGGAAGGGCACCAGATGATGCTCACAGGTCGAGTACACCTCGATGTCCTTCACCAGCACCATCTCGTCGTGCCCGAGGTCGAACGTCGTCGTCAGCACATCCTCCGGCCGCTGCCACAGCCCCGCGAAGATCTCCTTGTACGCCCGCGCCACCCGCGCCGGAGTCTCCCTCAGACCCTCACGGTCCGGGTCCTCGCCGACCGCGATGAGGAGTTCGCGTACGGCGTTCTCCGCGCGCTTCTCGTCGAACTCGCCTATGGAGCTGTCGCCGTCCAGCGTCACGGGATCGGTCATGTCGTGCCTCGTTCCTGTGCGGGCCGCGCGGGGCCCACGCGCGTCTGTTCTAGGGGGCAAATCCGGTCTCTGGGCAATCTGATCTACGGGCATATGGGGAAATGCCGCGCCCCCCAGGCTAGAACCTGGGGGGCGCGGCATCCATTCCGGGCCGGACACGGCCGTTGGGTCAGCTGTCCGGTCGCTCCTCGGGGGCCGGTTCGGCCACCGGGGCGGGCTCGGTCGCGGTGGACTTCGCCGTGGTGATCGCCGGGGCCGCTCCGTTGGCGCCGTTCGTCAGGGCCAGCTCCTTGGGGGAGAGCACCGGCGGACGGGTCGACGGGGTGCGGCGGGAGGAGCCGGTCCAGGCCGGCCGCGGGGGACGCTTGACGATCGTGGCGAAGACCTCGGCGATCTCCTCCTTGCCGAGCGTCTCCCTCTCCAGCAGCGCCAGCACGAGATTGTCGAGGACGTCGCGGTTCTCGACGAGAATCTCCCACGCTTCGTTGTGCGCGGTCTCGATGAGTTTCTTGACTTCCTCGTCCACCAGCGCGGCGACCTCTTCCGAGTAGTCGCGCTGGTGACCCATCTCACGCCCGAGGAAGGGCTCGGTGTTGTCGCCGCCGAACTTGATGGCGCCGAGCCGCTCGGTCATGCCGTACTGGGTGACCATCGCACGGGCCGTGGCGGTGGCCTTCTCGATGTCGTTCGCGGCGCCCGTGGTCGGGTCGTGGAAGACCAGTTCCTCGGCCGCGCGACCGCCCAGCATGTAGGCGAGCTGGTCGAGCATCTCGTTGCGGGTGGTCGAGTACTTGTCCTCGTCCGGGAGCACCATCGTGTAGCCCAGGGCACGGCCCCGGGACAGGATGGTGATCTTGTGGACCGGGTCGGAGTTCGGCGAGGCCGCCGCGACCAGGGCGTGACCGCCCTCGTGGTACGCGGTGATCTTCTTCTCCTTGTCCGACATGATCCGGGTCCGCTTCTGCGGGCCCGCGACCACCCGGTCGATCGCCTCGTCCAGCATCTGGTTGTCGATGAGCTTGCGGTCGCTGCGCGCCGTCAGGAGCGCCGCTTCGTTCAGCACGTTCGACAGGTCGGCGCCCGTGAAGCCCGGCGTACGGCGGGCGACGGCGGACAGATCGACGTCCGGGGCGACCGGCTTGCCCTTCTGGTGGACCTTGAGGATCTCCAGACGGCCCAGCATGTCCGGGCGGTGGACCCCGAAGATGGGGGAGAAACAGCCCGGGCCCAGCAGCGCCCGGTCGCTGCTGGAGGGCCCGGTGGTGGGCGGCAAGAGGGTGAAACCCCCCAAGACCTC